>JAVVPX010000001.1:0-87530 GCA_036655555.1 Bacteroidaceae bacterium
AATCAAAAAAGTTTTACCCGATTGTGCAAAGTTCGGGAGTAATGAATGTGCAAGACGTTTGCGCTAGTATTTCTGCCCATACCACCTTCACTCGTGGCGACTTGATAGGGGCTGTGGAATCGTTTCTCGACGAGATAATCGATTTACTCAAGCAAGGTAAAATTGTCTCTTTGGGCTCTTTGGGCAACTTCCGTACTACAATTTCGGGTATCGGGTCGGCCACCAAAGAGGAGGTGACGAAAGAGAAAATAAAGCGCAGCAACATTGTTTTTTGGCCGGGAAAGATGCTTCGGGATATGTGTAACTCCCTAGTATATCAGTCCGCCAAAAAGGCCGATGGAGCGGTTGTTGTTCCGCCCGAGAAAGCTCCTGCTAACACTCCTGCCGAATAAACTCGGATTACTCTCTGCTCGAGTAGATTTAAACCTGTTCGAGCAGGGATATTCTATTTATTATCAATTTTCGTAAAATCATAAAATCATGAAACAGTTTTTTAGTCAGCTTTTGAATGTACTCACTATGATTCTTCCCTTTCTTCGTCGCAAAGATGCTGCTCAACTCAAAGAGTTCACCGCATTGGTGCAAAACCAATTCGATTATTTAGTAGAAAAGGTAGAGAAATTTCAACAAGAATATATCCATGTAATGGAACAGGTGCAGCAACTTCTCACCGAGATAGCTTCTTTAAAAGCCTCATTGCAAAAGTCAGAAGCCATGCAATGTCATCAACTCACTTGTACAGAACGTAACTAAAAAATGAAAATATCAGTTATCACCATGGAAACAATCAATTTCATCGTCATTCATTGCAGTGCCACCCGCGAAGACCATCCTTTTGGTCTTGCACAATTAGAAGCCTCCCATCGAGAACGTGGTTTCAACGGTATCGGTTATCATTTTTACATTACTCGCGACGGCGATATGCACCGTTGTCGTCCCCTATTTGAACCGGGAGCACACGCCAAAGGTTTCAATTACCATAGTCTCGCTATCTGTTACGAAGGTGGTTTAGACCGCGAAGGTAATCCCAAAGATACCCGAACGCTCCGTCAGTGCGTCACCATGCTAGAGCTGGTCGGTATATTGAAAAAGATGTTTCCGCAAGCAAAAGTCGTGGGTCACTATCAACTCAGTACCGATATTCATAAAGCCTGTCCCTGCTTTGATGCTCGAAAAGAGTATGAGAATACCTAATGACAGCTATATTTATTTAATTGGAACTTATATTCTTGGGGGAAATGCGTTCTACAAAGTCGACAGCCATTTCCACTCCGGCACATCCTAGTAAAGGTAAGCGCACGGCCACTTTTGTTTTACCATTGACGATAACTAATTCGCCTTCGAAACCTTTAAGTGCTCCTTTGATGACGCGAACAGCCTCTCCTACTTTCATGGGGGCGTCGCTCATCTCAACAGGCACTTCAGATTGTTCCATCATTAATTTAAAACTATCCATTTGATTATCAGGCACCACAGCGGGAGTACTCTCACCATACAATACCATATAACGACTCACGGAATAAAGAGAGAGTACTTCCGCACGTTGCTTAGCATCGACGTGTACAAATATTTTCATAGGGATAACCACCTGTTCTACCAATTTGCGACGATCGCTCCATTGACGATATTGCTTTTGAATAGGTAAAAAGTTTTCGATACCCATTTTTGTCAAATTCAGACTAACTTTCTTCTCGTGATGGATATGAGTTTGAGCTACTAACCAATGTTTTGGACGCGCTACGCCGTTACCTGTCACATTGGATGGTAAATTATCATTAAAAGCATCATTCAAAATAATAGCCATTTTTCGTCTATATCCTTACTCATATTTACACCTATTAATTCGTGGTTAACGGATGCAAACTCTTCGCAAAGGTAGATAAAAAAGCTGATAAGAGATAAAGATGGTCATGATATTTTCTCTTTACTACGAAAAACATACAACAAAG
Source organism: Bacteroidaceae bacterium (assembly GCA_036655555.1). Taxonomy (GTDB): domain Bacteria; phylum Bacteroidota; class Bacteroidia; order Bacteroidales; family Bacteroidaceae; genus Bacteroides. The sequence goes on from JAVVPX010000001.1 coordinate 1,950, forward strand.
AGCCTTCCGGAAATAATTATTTATTACCTTTGAAGTCGTAACTATAAAATGGAGATGAAGAGACTTATTATATTTGATTTAGACGGTACATTACTTAATACTATTGCCGACTTAGCTCACAGCACAAATTACGCACTCAAACAATGTGGTTTTCCACAACATGAAGTGGATAGTTATAAACTTTTTGTGGGCAACGGTATCAATAAACTTTTTGAACGAGCACTTCCTGAGGACGCAAGAACGGAAGCTAATATACTAAATGTGCGCAAACACTTTTTGCCCTACTACGATGAGCACAACACTGATTGCAGCGCACCCTATCCCGGTATCGTTGAGTTGTTGACTAAGTTGAGGACTGAGGGCCTGATGATTGCCGTAGCTTCCAATAAGTATCAGCGTGCTACTCTAAAGCTCATAGCTCATTATTTTCCCGATATTTGTTTTGCGGCAGTGCTTGGACAACGCGACGGAGTGCCGGTAAAGCCTGAGCCAAGCATCATTAACGATATTATCTCCCTTGCTGACGTTAAACTTGAAGAAGTACTTTATGTAGGTGATTCAGGAGTAGATATGCAGACTGCAAAGAATGCCGGAGTAACAAGTATAGGCGTGACGTGGGGATTTCGTCCACGTACAGAGCTATTGGCATTTCATCCGGATTATATAGTGGACACAACTGAAGAAATTGATGATATTAGGCGAAGATAATCGCTGTTGTTTTGAAATAAATTAAAGCTATGAAAAAGAATATTGGGTTACTAGCTCTTATCATGATGTTTTGGTTCGTTATTTCGTTTATCACGAACATACTAGGTCCGCTCATTCCGGATATTATCAGGGGATTTAGTCTGAAAAATTTGGCAATGGCAGGTTTTATACCTACGTTCTTTTTTATTGCCTACGCCATCATGAGCATCCCGGCAGGGATATTGATAGACCGTTTTGGCGAACGTCCGGTATTGTTTGGCGGTTTTTTGATGCCATTTATCGGGACGGTTTTGTTTGCCTGTTTCCCCACTTATCTCATGCTGTTGGCTTCGTGCTTCATCATTGGGATTGGCATGGCAATGTTGCAAACGGTGCTCAATCCACTTCAACGAGTTGCAGGAGGCGAAGAGAACTATGCTTTCGTTGCCGAATTAGCACAATTTATGTTTGGTATCGCTTCCTTTATCAGTCCATTGGTTTACACTTATCTTATCCGTGAACTTAATCCGGCCACCTATCTACAAGGTCGCAATTTAATAATAGATGCTTTAGCCCTCGTTACTCCCGACAATCTCCCTTGGGTATCGCTCTATTGGGTCTTTTCCGCTATTTTATTGTTGATGCTCGTAGCCGTATTATGTTCGCGCATTCCTAAAATAGAACTTAAAGCAGACGAGCAAGCAGGAAGTAAATCGAGTTATAGAAAACTTTTTGGTCAGCCGATGGTTTGGTTGTTTTTCTTAGGTATCTTTTGTTATGTGAGCACAGAGCAAGGTATAAGCATTTTTATGAGTACTTTTTTGGAACAATATCACGGAGTAGACCCACAAGTAAGCGGTGCGCAAACAGTAAGTTACTTTTGGGGTTGCATGACGATGGGTTGCGTCGTGGGCATGATACTGCTTAAACTTGTTGACAGCAAAAAGATTCTTTTATGTGCCGGTATTCTAACGGCAACATTGCTCACTGTGTCGCTCTACTCACCCTTGGCAGTGGCAAAAATTTCTTTCCCGGCAATAGGATTCAGCATCTCAATGATGTTTTCCATTGTCTTTTCGTTAGCCTTAAACTCTGTTTCCGAACATCACGGTTCGTTTGCCGGTATTCTCTGTTCCGGTTTAGCAGGAGGCGCAGGCGGTCCGCTGATAGTAAGTGCTATTGCCGATGCCACCAATTTGCGTATCGGGATGTTGTTTATCCTTGTATTTGTGGTATATGTGACTGCTGTTGCATTATGGGCTCACCCACTTATCAACAACAAAACGGTGCCATTGAATAAACTGTTTTCTAAGGAATAACGTAGAGAAAATCGAGGAGTCTACTTTGCCCCGATTAACTCTACCTCAAAACTTGCAGCATCTTGGCAAGCAAACTCCAATACAGTTGTTTTTTTATCAGAAGCAATAACCTTGCAAGAAGGGTTTTCGCTTACGTTCCATCGTCCGTTTAGCGTAATGCGCACAGGGATAATTTGACTTGCATTGTCTATCCATGGACGAGAATAGATACTACGTTCCACCCGTTTACCATTCTCGTCAAACTTTTCGTCGGACGCTCCACGGTAAAGAGCTAAATCAGGATTCGCAACGGTCAGTACCGTTTTGTCTTTTCCCTCACGAAGCATGACTAAGCACGAAGTATCTACTCGCTGTATCAATCCTTTAGGTAAAAGAGCCTTAGGCGTTTCAAAAAGGACGTACGAAGTTTGATTATTGACCAAGTCCTTAACAATGTGTGCGTTGCTATTTTTACAAAGCACCTTATAAGTAGGTTTCTTAGCGAAACACTTCATCGCTTTACTGTCGGTTTGTGGAATAACAACATATTCGTATCCTTGCCCTTTGGGAGCTTTGCCATGTTCCACCGTTAAAGAAACCCAATCGCCTTGCGACTCTTTTCCGGTATTTTGCTTGCGAGAATGTTGAGGATAGTTTTTCTCTAATTTCAAGTTGTTCTCTCCCTTTATCGAAGGAACATAATATCCTGTACCTACACAATCTATCCATGTCTTTTGCTGTTCCGAAACCTTGCTCCAATAATCACGTTCCAATTGATTGGGCACTGCAAGTTGAAAGACAGTTGTTTCTGTTTCGTACTTATCGTTTGTATTCTCTATATCAGAGCCAAGACAGATGATTTTTCCATCAAAGAAATGGTAGGATTTACGAGCACGATGAGAACCATTGTATTTATCGTGTTCGTGCAATTTCATTCCAAACACCCCATTCTTGGATTCTTGAGCAAGTCCCCCCGAAAATGCTTCATCGGAATAAAGCATTTCTTCGGCTCCTGAGTAAACATCTACATTCAACACATTAGCTTTCAGCTGTTCTACAGGAAGATGTATAGCCGTTGTTCCCGGAATGCGTCCCCAATCAAATCCTTCTTCCTGCCATCTGCTTGTTGCCGGAGAAACGTCTTGTTTGGGAGCTGCCGTCATCATCATCAAACTACCGTGAGACAAGTAACGTCCATAAAGATTTGCTCCTATATAATGTTCTGCAGCCCATAAGTAACGAGAATGCCCTCTTGCCACAGCCGACCAATTGCCTCTTCGCTGAACTGAAATATTACCATAACCTAAAGCGATATTTCCCTGTGGGTCGGGTTCAGCTTTATATCCTTTCTGAATGAAAAGATGCTTCATCTCTTGTTCTTTCTTGTTAGAAACAGCCGGCATATATTCGGGATTATCCTTTGAAGAAGAACTTTCGGCCATCAAACGAAGATAAGCGGAAGCCATCTTTTCGTCTATCTGGCTACTACCATCCGGCGAACCTGCAAGAGCCATCAAAGCAAATTGCATAGGCATTAATTTGCCTTTTCCATTGGGATGACGACCGGATATAGAAAGTGGAAAATAGAGCTTATTGCAATAGAAACGCATGGTAAGCAGTGCGTTTTTAACCGTTTCGTGCCCTAATTCAGAGACAGAGAATGCAGTATGATTGAGTAAATAAATCATGTTGCTTGCTCCTTCCAATCCACCCACTGCATAGGCAGGATAAAGATTGCGATGATGAAATGCACCACCATCCTTTTTAAATGCGCCTGCTAATCCGTTGGCAGGCAAACAACCGTTATTTATCCACCGTGAAAACGATTTTAAATATTGTACCTTTTCGGGAGTATCTTCCATCATCAAAATGCCGGCAACACGTCCTATTGTTCCGGTATTGAATGTATCCATATCCATGCCATTCATTGTTGGTTTGAGATATACCTCGTTGACCATGGCATACCATCTCATCGATTGTTCTGCCTCATTCAATTTTCCGGCCTCTCTTAGCACATCTTTCATCAAGAAATAAGAAGTATAGAATCCTCTAAAGCTATAACCGTAGTGAGTGAAATTACCCATACAGCTACCGTAAGCCACTCCTTGGTCAGTTACATGGTCGTACATCGACAAGAACATTGTTTTCAGCTCCTCACGGTCTTTAGCTTCCTTCGCATTATTATAAGCAACAGCAACCTTGTTCATCAAGTCGAAATATTTTTTCAATCCCATTCCGCTATCGACTATTATTTCTTTTGTCCAACCGGAGATTAAACGCTCATAGGCTTCGCGGGCATAAGTGTAGAAGAGAGGAAGACCGCTAACCTTGCCATCCTTATAAACAATTTCGTACTTTGCATACTCCTTACGGATATTATCCATTGCTTTGTTGGTCAACTTTCCGGGAGTAAAAATTAAGGTACGAAAACGTTCCTCGATAGCTTTTATATCCTTTTGTTGTGTAGTAGAAACGTTAGCTTCGAGCGAGATGTCGGGCATTAACTTCGAACGGTTCAATATGACTAACCAATGACTTTGAGTTTTAGCATTTAGAAAAGGCATCTGTAAATCGGCAGTTTGATGACGTTGGTCTGTCTTTACACCGGTGATTAAGTGGTCGATAAACAATTTGCCTGCTTCGTTAGGAGCCACTATACGAAGTTCGTTCATCTTCTCTTCGGGAGTACCTTCCATATCGCGCTCGTAGCAAACCCAAGCCGCGCGCCAGCCTTTGAAATTAAGACCAAAAGGAAAAGAAGAGCACTTTTTGCCGTCTTTTAAGAACTCAAAACGAAGTTGCTTATCCATGGGCTTCTCGTTGTAAATCCAAACAATAAAAGAAGAAAGGTAGGTATCTTCGCCCGTAGGGTCTTTCTTTTCGAAATTCAAATCCTTCTTCACAAACAATTCTCCGCCGGGCTGAAACGTCCATGCCATAGAATTCTTTCCATCTTTATAGTGTTCCGGAGAAATAGATAAACTAGATTGCTTGCTTGAAATAAATGTAGGGACAGCACTTTCTTCGAAAGAAACTAATCTTTCGTGCTTAACTAATTGTGCGGACAAACCGGAGGATAAAAGAACGGCAACAAAAACAAATGCTCCCTTTCTTACAAGGCTTGATTTCATAATGTGTATTAAATTATAATTTGATACACAAAGAAAGCCTTTATAAGTGGAAGCATCAGAGAAAATAGTTCAGAAATAATCAAAAATTATATTAGAACTGCTTTCTTATCTATTTATTTCTAGTTTTCTTGTTTGTTTTTTCGTCATCATCTTCACCATAGCCGCTATAGCCACCGTAGTGTCCACCATAACCATAGCCATAACCATATCCGGATTTTTCCTTTTCTACTCCATTGAGCAAAATAGAAAGCGAAGGTAGTTTCTTTTCTCTTACTAGTTCATTAATCCACGAAATGGTCTTCTTGTAAGTGTAGTTTGCCCGCGACACATAAATAGTTGCGTCTGCTACTCTACTTAAAATCAAAGAATCGGTGACTAAACTTACCGGCGCACAGTCTAATATGATATAATCAAATTGTTTTTTTAGTTGCTCTATCATACTATCTAAACGTTCGCTCATCAATAGTTCGGCAGGATTGGGAGGAATAATACCGGAAGTTACTATTTTAAAATTATCGTTGATTCCCGAAGGTTGAATAAGCGAATTTAAATCAGTCTCCATCCCTGATATATAATTTGTAGCTCCTTTTTTTCCATCAACAGCAAAATAATTAGCTAACATCGGCTTACGAACATCCATACCTACCAATGCCACTTTCTTGCCAACAAGCGAAATACTGATAGCTAAGTTCATGGATATAAAAGTCTTTCCTTCACCCGGGACAGAAGATGTGACCATTAATACTTTATGGCCTTCACTTCCTACTAAGAATTTAAGATTAGTACGTATGCCTCTGAATGCCTCCGTAGAATGATTGTTGTGATTCTCTTTTACAACAAGCGTTTCTCCCGTAGACGATTGATTTACCTCTCCTAGAATAGTTATATTGGTAAGTTTCTCCAGCTCAACCCTATTTTTTATTTTGAGACTAAAGTACTCGATTAGATAAAGAGCAATTACCGGAATGGCACAACCAAGAAGCAATGCGATTAAATAAAATAAAGGTTTCTTGGGCGAAACAGGATTATCGGTCGCTAATGCTTCGTCAATAATCTTAGCACTATTAGCGGTAACCGCCAATGCTAAAGAGTTTTCTTCCCTCTTCTGCAACAACATCAAGAAAAGTTCTGCCTTAATTTGTTGTTGACGAGCTCTTTCGGTATATTCTCGTTCTTGAGTTGGAACATTCTCTATTCGAGTATTATATAAATTTGCTTGATAGTCTAAGTCTTTCTTAGAAATATTCAAGCTTTGATATACTCCCGATAGAGAAGTTAATATATTGGCGTGTAGGGCTTTAATACTTGATGTAAGATTGATAATTACCGGATTCTCATCGGATGTGGTACGCAATATTCTGCCACGTTCCAAGATAAGTTCATTATACTTCTCCGACAATGTAAGTAAGGATTTATCTGCCAATCCAATATTAGCCGGTACTAATTTATCTAGTCCATTGGCTTTGTTCAACATATACTCTTGCAAAGACTTTACTAAACGCAGTTGAGTTTCGACCTCTACCCTTTTCTTCTGATACTCGCTATTCTCTTGCATGAATATCTTCGCATCGGCAGTCAAGTTAGTTATACCTTCTTTCTTCTTATAAGATTCCAAGTCACGCTCGGTCATTCCTAACTCTATGTTTATCTTCTCAAGACGTTCGTCAATGAATTTCGCGGTGTTTTTGGCAACTTTATTCTTGTCTTCGTTCGTGTCGAGATTGTACATCTCTATCAACTTATTCAAGAAATCCACTCCTCTATCAACGTTTGTTTCCGAAAGAAGTAGGTTGATGACGGAAGTAGTTTTGGAGGTTGGCTCCACATTCAATAAAGCAAGATATTTTTGTACAACGTTCATTGTACGATTGACCGTAATGATTATTTCCTTATCATACTCCGGTTTTACCAACGCATTTGCGCTCAACATAAATGTGCCTATTGGCGTATTAAGCATGCCGGGCAATTTAGCTATTGTTTCTTCAAACTTTCCTTTTCCGTACTTTCCCTCTATTTTTACTTGCCCATTATTCATCATCTGAGCCTTTATGGTAAGAGGATATTTGAGAGTATCGGCAATCTTTTCATCGACATCCAATGTAAGAGGTGTCTTTGTATAAAGTTCCTTATCTCTCATATACTCATCTTTGTTGTAAGAGACATACAGCTTTAAGTTTTTAACAACGGACTTGACGAGTGATTTCGATTTTAATACTTCTATTTCGTTATCTACATTGTTCTTACTATTCATCAATCCGAGTCCCTCAAACATGGCTAACTCGTTAGAAGCACCTCCTTTATCGTCATCTTTAAGTATCACAGTCGAAGATACATTATATTCTTCCGGAGTGCAGCGCAGATACAATATAGATAAGGCAAAACATACTAAAATGGAAACGACAAACCATTTCCAATGAGAAAGATAATTAAGCATTAGTTCCCGAATATCTACATGATCAGCTTCTTCTTCCTTATTGTAGTTGAATTGTTCTTCAGACATATTTCGTATTTTATTATTGATTGATAAGTATACCGTTTATTAGCGGACTATATTCACTATTAAACTGGCAACAGAAATAAGTATAGATGTTCCGGAAAGCATCAACGAAGTAGCCTGACCAATATCGGCATTTCTTGCTTTAGCTTTATTAGGTTCTACATAAACAACATCATTTTGCTGCAAATAAAAATAAGGAGAGTTTACAACATCACTTCTGTTCAAGTCTAATTCTACTATATTTTTTCTACCTTCACTATCTTCTCTCAACAATTTCACTTTCTCTCTTTTTCCGTAAATAGTCATGTCACCGGCTAATGCCAAAGCTTCAAAAATATTTATTTTTTCGTTAGCTACTGTAAATGTATTTGGATTTTGAACTTCCCCCAATACGGATATTTTATAGTTTACAAGGCGTACATTAACAATCGGAGCTTCTTTAAACGAAGGTTTTAACCTGTTAATAATGTAAGCTTCCGCTTCCGATTTGGTTAATCCTCCCAAATGCAGTTCACCTAATATCGGGAACATTATATTCCCATTATTGTCTACCAAATAAGTTTGCAATATCGGTTGAGTGGTAGTGTACTGAAGCACTTGGGGGGTTTGAATCGTTGGCACAGTAAGATTATAAGGTACCGAAGCTTCCGGATTTGAGGAGCTTACAGTAACGGATAATAAATCTTTAGGCATAATGCGAGCATCAAACAGAGGTTGCTTTATTTGCGATGTATCACCTGAAAATGCTTTGGAATCTTTTAAATAGGGAACTTGCTTATAAGAGCTACAACTTGCAAAAAAAAGTATAGCAAAAAGAGTGAATAACCTAATCGATAATTTCATAAGTACAAATTGATAACGTAAAATTCTCTTTAAATGTCGCCGACAAAAGTAATGCTTTATTATTTGATATAAAACTATTTGTTGATAATATAAAAGAAATTGAGCAAAAATGCGTCTTCTTTCTTTATTCAATATCAAATTACTCATGTACTTAAGTTAAACGAAGGACATTGGCAATTTAGTATATTTTGTCACTAAATTTATTCAAATTAGATTTCTTACATCCAATAATAAATGTAAGCAAGTGTGCTCAAGCTAATAATAATCCATAACAGAATACCTTGTAACAACGGCTTCACTCCTACTTGCTTCAATACATCCATAGAAAGCGATGCTCCAATGAAGAACAAAGTTATCGTTAATCCTTTGCGAGCTAAGTTTGAAAGTACATGACTAATAGGCTGATAATCGGCAAGTAAATAAGTGTTTGCAATGATGGCCAACACAAAGAAAAGGATAAACCAAGGTATGGTAATCTTCTTTCCATCTCCTTTAAAGATAAAAGAGGTCACAATCGCCAAAGGTATAATCCAAAGCGCACGAGTAAGCTTGATGGTTGTCGCTATTTCTAAAGCTTCTTCACCGTAGGCGGCTCCTGCTCCCACTACCGAACTAGTATCGTGAATGGCAATAGCTGCCCATGTACCAAATTCGTGTTGCGACATACCTAACCAATGGCCAATAACGGGGAAAATAAATAGAGCAATCGCATTCAAAATAAAGATAGTACCCAACGCCACCGACATCTCACTATCTTTTGCTCTAATCACCGGTCCTACAGCCGCGATAGCACTACCACCACAAATGGCAGTACCCGAACTAATCAAATAAGAAGTGCTACGGTCTACTTTAAAACATTTTCGTCCGATAAACCAGCCAATTACCATGGTTCCAATTACCGAAAGGATAGTAAATTCCATTCCTTCCTTGCCCGATGCCAAAGAAGCTTGAAGGTTCATACCAAAACCTAAACCTACAACAGAATATTGAAGTAAATACTTAGAGACTTTCTTATTAAATTTAGGGAAAGCCTGTCCACAAGTCAAAGCATAAGCTAAGCCTATAAACAAAGCTACCGGAGGGGTAACCCAAGTTGAATAAACTGCTAAACAAGGAATATAATCCAATAATAGAAATACGACTAAAATGCCTAACAACACCATATAAATAGGTTTGTTGTTGGTCTTTAGCGTTGAGAACAATGAGCTCATGCTGTTTTTTTTATATAATTAATTCGAAATTGAATTTTAATCTAGTTCTTCTCCTTTAATACCCAAAGCGTGCATAAGAGGAAAGGCAAGTGACTTGCAACAATAAGGAAGCTTGGGTTCCTCTATTATATCCATCCGAAATTGAACAATGTTTTTTTCGTTCGTCTTCTTTAATATGTCTTCGACCTTATCGCCATACATTTCGTTAAAGGAAATGACTACAAGATTCTTTACCTCTTTGGTGTCCGCTATTACCTTTAACGATTCAATATATAAATCTTCCAGAGTAGCCAAACCTTCGGGCTGAAAACTATAAGCATCTACCTCACCCAATGGGGAAATGAAAGGTCAAATCACTCAAATCTTCCTTTAGATTATCGGGGAAACAGTGTCTTAGCTTTACAGATTCATCATCATAAATAAAGATTAATTGAATTTGATTGCCTTCTCTTTTAAGTCCTGCCTCCAAAGCAAGAAAACTGACCAAGCTGACTAAATCTATCTTTTGAAGCGGTCGATTCAGCATCCATTCAAAATGTTTTTTTAAATCGTTCGACACAAAATCAAGAAATGCCGCATCTATCAGTATCACTGTCTCTGACATTTTTATTTCATTCTTCATGCTTTTTTTATTATTGGTACTATACATAACAAAAACAGAATAGAGAAATTTACTCTGATTGTAATTTTTCTATTCTGTTTCTTTATAATTATATTACGAATGTTTTATGCCTCCCTGCCATGGCAATTTTTAAATTTCTTACCACTTCCACAAGGACAAGGGTCGTTACGTCCCACCGTCTTTTCAGCTCTAATTGGTTCACGCTTAACTTCACGAGTATCTCGTTGAGCAGCTTCGTTCTGACGAGGGTCATTTAAATCTTGTTTTACTTCTTGATATTTGCTTCTATCTTCGTGAGTCTCGGGAACTGCTTGGCGCACTTGTTCCGGTTCTTGTACCGGAATTTGTCCACGCATTAAAACAGATGCCGTTTGGTTATTAATCTTGTTAACCATCACATCGAACAAGTTTACCGACTCTAATTTGTAAATCAACAAGGGGTCTTTTTGTTCGTAGCTGGCATTCTGTACCGAATGTTTCAGTTCGTCCAATTCACGCAAGTTTTCTTTCCAAGCTTCATCAATCGTATGGAGAAGAATTGATTTCTCAAAAGATTTCACTATCTCTTTACTTTCACTTTCGTAAGCAGCTTTTAGATTGCACGATATATTGTACATCCGTTTTCCATCGGTGATAGGAATAAGAATGTTTTCGTACATATTTCCCTGCTTTTCATAAACCTGCTTGATAACAGGATTTGCTACTTGAGCTAAGCGGTCTGTCTTACGTTTAAAGTTTGCCATAGCCACATCAAAAGTACGGTCAGCAAGTTTCTCTCGTTTCTCATTATGAAGCTCCTCTTCTGTAAACGGAACTTCCATCGCCAATGTATGTAACAAATCAATTTTTATTTCGTCATAATCATTACTTTCGAGAGCTGCGGCACATCTATCCCAAATTATATTCACGATATCCATACCGATACGCTCACCCATCAAAGCATGACGACGTTTGGTGTAAACAACCACACGCTGCTTATTCATCACATCATCGTATTCCAACAAACGTTTACGAATACCGAAGTTGTTCTCTTCTACCTTTTTCTGCGCACGCTCAATAGAGTTAGAAATCATCTTAGCTTCAATCATCTCTCCCTCTTTGAACCCTAATCTATCCATTACTCCGGCAATCTTGTCCGAAGCAAACAAACGCATTAAGTTATCTTCCAAAGAAACAAAGAAAACAGAAGAACCCGGGTCTCCTTGACGACCTGCACGTCCACGTAACTGACGGTCTACACGACGAGATTCGTGACGTTCAGTTCCTATAATAGCTAAACCGCCCGCAGCTTTTACTTCTGGACTTAGTTTAATATCCGTACCACGACCTGCCATATTGGTAGCAATCGTAACAATACCTTTCATACCGGCTTTAGCTACAATATCTGCTTCTCGTTGATGTAATTTTGCATTCAATACATTGTGCTCAATCTTACGCATGGTAAGCATTTTGCTCAACATTTCGGAAATCTCCACCGAAGTAGTACCCACTAACACCGGACGACCGGCGGTAACTAATGCTTCTATTTCCTCTATTACGGCTTTATACTTTTCCCTTTTAGTTTTGTAAACACGATCGTTCATGTCTTTACGTGAAACAGGACGGTTGGTAGGAATAACCACCACATCCAATTTGTAAATATCCCAAAGTTCACCGGCTTCCGTTTCGGCAGTACCTGTCATACCGGATAGTTTGTGATACATACGGAAATAGTTTTGAAGAGTGATAGTAGCAAAAGTCTGTGTGGCAGCTTCTACTTTTACATTTTCTTTTGCTTCGATAGCTTGATGCAAGCCATCGGAATATCGACGACCTTCCATAATACGTCCGGTCTGCTCATCTACAATCTTTACCTGCCCATCAATCACCACATACTCATCGTCCTTTTCGAACATGGTATAAGCCTTCAACAACTGATTAATTGTGTGAACGCGTTCCGATTTGATAGCATAGTTTGTCATTATCTCATCTTTCTTTGCCAATATTTCTTCTTCGGAATATTGTCCGTTATCTAAAGCTGAGAGTTCGGAAGTAATATCAGGCAACACAAATAAGGTTGGGTCGGTAGAGTTTCCGGTAATTAAATCCACTCCCTTATCTGTGAGGTCTACACTATTCATTTTTTCATCAATAACAAAGTATAGAGGATCGGTAGCCTCGTGCATACGTTTGTTATTCTGCTCCATATATATTTCTTCCGTGCGAAGCATATTTGCCTTAATGCCCTGTTCACTCAAATATTTAATAAGAGCTTTATTCTTTGGAAGTGCCTTATGACTACGGAAGAGTGCAAGATAACCTTCTTCTTGCTCTTTTTTGTCGGCAGAAAGAATCATCCTTTTGGCATCTGCCAAATATTTTGTAGCTACTCCCTTTTGTACTTCTACTAATCTCTCCACCAAGGGACGAAGTTCTTCGAATAGTTGTTCTTCTCCCTTTGGTATCGGACCGGATATAATAAGCGGTGTACGAGCATCATCAATCAATACAGAATCGACCTCATCCACAATCGCATAATTATGTTGACGCTGAACTAAGTCTTTGGGACTAGTAGCCATATTGTCGCGAAGATAATCGAAGCCAAACTCATTGTTTGTTCCGAAAGTAATATCCGCTAAATAAGCTTGACGACGAGCGTCTGAATTTGGTTGATGCTTATCAATGCAATCTACGCTCAATCCATGGAACTGATAAAGCGGTCCCATCCATTCAGAGTCACGTTTCGACAAATAATCATTTACTGTTACCACGTGTACACCATTGCCGGTCAGTGCATTTAAGAATACCGGAAGAGTAGCTACCAAAGTTTTACCTTCACCGGTTGCCATCTCCGAAATCTTTCCCTTATGAAGCACTACTCCACCAAAAAGCTGAACATCGTAATGTACCATATTCCAAACGACCTCTGTTCCTCCGGCTATCCAATGGTTTTGATAAATAGCTTTATCGCCATCAATATGCACAAAATCTTTAGTGGTAGCAAGCAATCGGTCGAAGTCGGTGGCAGTAACTACTATTTTTTCATTCTCGCTAAAACGTTTAGCTGTTTCTTTCACGATAGAGAATGCCACAGGAAGAGAATCCTCCAAGGCTTTTTCGTATTTATCCAGCACTTCTTTGTCCAACTTGTCTATTTGGGCAAATAGTTCTTCCCTATCCTCTAATTCTGTAGTCTCTACACTATCTTTTAATTCCGCTATTTTTGCGCGTTCTTCCGCTGCCGAATCAAAGATGAACTTCTTTAGTTCTTCTGTTTTTCCGCGAAGTTCATCGTTACTTAATTTAGCAATATCAGGATAAGCGGCTTTAATCTTTTCTACCCACGGTTGAAATTCCTTCATGTCTCGAGTGGACTTGTTGCCGAATATCGAACTTAAAATCTCATTAAATCCCATTGTATATTTTCTTATTATTATTTCTAGATTCTTTTAAAAACGTTGCAAAGTTACATTAAAATGCTGATTTATTTACCTTTCAGCCTCTATATTTCATTTGCGAATATCAGTTAAAGGCGCAACGGAGGAAGCATTGGGTGCCCTAATCCTCATAAAATGTGCTAAAGTAGGGGCGATACAATCAATCGTAATCGGAGAATGAACAACTTCAGATAGAATGTTTGCACCTAAAAATATAAGAGGTGAAGATATGTGAGACTTTCTAACTAACGTATTATTTGCAATATTCTCCTCCATGATAGTCCATCCCGGCAACACATCTATTAATAAGTCACCCGAACGTTTGCGATTATAGCCATTACGTATTCGTTGAATATCAGGAGTCCATGCCCCTAATAACAATCTATAAGAAGTATAAACCTCATTGACACCACTAAACTGAATTAAGAAATCTGAAGCTTTGCTCAATACTTCCGGAAGACGGAGTTGTTTATTCTCTAGCAACTTATGATTTAGATATATTTGCAATCCATGATAAGCCTCTACATACTGTCCCTCACCATAAAGAGCCATTAAATACATATTTAATAAGGCTGCACAGCGATTGATATGGAACTCTCCACCCGGAATACGATATTTGTTTAAATCAGGAGCTTCCGCATCCGTATATCCGGTAGAAGTTATAAAGAAAAGCGTATTCTGCAATCCTACTTTTTTGTCGACCAAATCTAATAAAGCCGCAATACTCTTATCTAATTTTACATAAGAATCTTGCATTTCCAACGCATTGTCTCTTATACTCTTATGATCATAATTACCGGCATAGTAAGTCAACGACAACATATCGGGAATATCATCTTTTCCCATCTGTGTGTTGTTAAGACATTCGGTAGCTAAACGATTAACTTCCTCATTAATAAATGGACTGCTTATTAGTTTGCGGTATTTATTCTTTTTTTGGTCATCGAAACGATATATAAAAGGTTCTTGTGCCCATTCTGAACCTAAGAACTTATAACTAGTAACCGGATGAGTTGGTGTCCACGTAATATTTTCAATTCTGAAATCCAATGCATTTTGCTCATTATACTTATTCATCCACCAAGGAAACTCAAGATAATAAGTAGTACTACACCATTTTCCCGTATTATCATTCAACCAAAAAGCTCCATTACCTGAATGCCCTGCTGCCAAAATAGCTGCTTCACGATAAGGAGCAATAGCGTAAACCAATCCTTTACCTTGAGTAGCTATCTTTAGTTCATCCGAAATAGTAGAAACCATTAATTTAGAAGCAGATGATGTTTCATCAGTATAGTTACCCATGAAATTTTTATCATCCACACAATTGACAACCCTTAAAGAAGTATTGTCTAACCAATTCTCACCAATGATACCATTTGTTCCGGAAGTAGTTCCTGTATAAATAGCAGCAATGGATGATGCTCTATCTACATTCGAAAAATTAAATTCAGCATTACGATATACTCTCCCCTCTCTCCATAAACGTTTGAAACCTCCCTCTCCATATAAAGAGACAAAAGCTTCTATATAATCGGTTCGCAACTGATCGACAGTTAATCCGATAACTAATTTAGGAGTAGCAGGAAGCACTTGCGCCTGCAATCCGGTAAAGGTAAGTACGGTAATAAGGGATGTTAGTAATCCTTTCACTTTATTTTCGTTTATAAGTCAATATAAGATTGCTCGCAGAGCGTAGCAACAAACAAAGCGTCAAAGGTAATATAGCTGAGCTAATTTCTTGCGGTATTATCCCCCAAAGCAATATAAAAAGTGTTAAAACGATAAAATTAATCAGGTGATAATAATCTTTTCTTCTCTTTATAGCCAAATAAGTCATAAAAGGCAAATAAATCAAAGGTATAGGATTCAGCAAAACAAGAAGATAATTAGGACTGACTGTTGGATGAACAGAGAAAAAGACTAGAAACGCAATTACGCACCCTGCTAATCCCACTATTCCAAAAAGCAAAATATCCAGCCACCAAAAAGACATCCCTTTCCACACCCCTAAAACAGTGAACAAAAGAGTAAACAAGAGCAAAAGTCCCATTGCTACCATTGGGGATATCGAAGAAAACAAGTTATCCTCTCCCTTTTCCTCAATTGAACGAGTTACTATTTCTTGCGTCTCTTTTATCATTACTCTATTCTTCCCGCTTAGTTCTTTTATCTTAGCGGAATCCATAGCGTGCAACAAATAAAATGGAGAAAACATCTTTTGACGAAATCCTATTGGTTTGTCAGCTTCACTGCCTAAACAAATATCTATGCCGAACTCCGACCACGGAAATCCCTTTGTGTATTCATGAATAATATCTCGAAAGGTTTTTTTTATGTTGTTTCCCTGATAATTAACCGTACCATAAATACATTCTTCTATTTTATCTCTGGCACGAGTAGTGCAATTATCAAAAAAGAAATTATACCGATATACCCTATTCTCAGGCTGATAGTTTTCTGTAAGAATTTGCCAAAGCTTTTCTTTTTCCTCCGGTTGCAAATTCAACGTTTGTTGATAGACACTAGAATTACGCATTGCATATTCCCTTTCAAAATACGAGAAATCCACCACTCCAAGCTCATAATCAGTCTCTCCTTTTACAAATCGGAAGATAAAGTTCGGAGAATTAAAACTAAACATACCATAATTAAATGCTACATCCACTCCCTTTTCCAAATTCTCATAACGAATAGCAGTATGTCCAAACAGTGAATAAATTTCTGTACCCGGAGAACAGGTTAACAAACTCACGCGCACAGAATCAACCGTATTTGCGTTTGCTTTAGTTGGCAAAAAGAGCAAAAGAAAAAATCCTATTATATATAAGGTGTATATAGTCCTTTTTAACATATCAATAATGGTCTAATGGTTTATTATCTGCAAAAATAGTTCTATTTTATTATTAAATCTGTTGAAAAAGAGTTTTTTTAACTATTTGATAAGCTATTCATACACATGGTATCTTTTTTTTGACTTACTTTGCAGTCTTAAAAGAATAAAGTGAACTTAATAATAGATATCGGAAATACTTTAGCAAAGATTGCAGTTTTTGATGGATACATTTTGAAAGAAGTGTTTTCTTCTACTAATCAATCTTTAGATGCTTTATCGGAAGTAAACGCTAAATATTCTTTGGAGAACGGCATTCTATCATCTGTTGTTACATTAAGTGATAAGATAAAGCAACAATTGGAGCAACTTTCTTTTGAAATTATTTATTTAAATGAAAATACTCCTATTCCGATTAATAACTTATATCAAACCCCTGAAAGTTTAGGGAACGATCGGTTGGCAGCGGTAATTGGAGCTAATGAAAGATTTCCGAATAAAGACATTTTAGTAATTGACGCAGGCACGGCATTGACTTACGATTTTATTGATGCTAGAGGAAACTATCATGGAGGAAATATTGCGCCGGGAATGCAAATGCGCTTTAAGTCATTGAATATGTTTACTAATAAATTACCTTTGGTTAAAAAAGAAGGCGTATTATTAGATATTGGTAAAAATACCGATACAGCAATTAGGGCTGGAGTAATTAAAGGCATTGAATTTGAAATAATAGGGTATATTTCTCTTCTTAAAAAGAATTATCCCGAACTTTTGGTTTTTTTAACGGGAGGAGATGAATTTTCTTTTGATACGAATTTAAAAAGTATCATCTTTGCAGAGAAATTTTTAGTGCTGAAAGGCTTAAACAGAATTTTGAATTATAATGGTAGGATATAAACAAGTGATTTGTGGGCTATTGCTCACTACCTTTTCGGGACTTATAGAAGCTCAAAACAATACAAACTCTCCTTATACTCGTTATGGTTTTGGAGTGTTATCCGACCAATCTTTCGGCAACAGCAAAGGTATGGGAGGTGTTTCTTTGGGTCTAAGAGATGGTTCACAAATAAATGTATCTAATCCGGCTTCATATACCGCCATTGATTCTCTTACTTTTTTGTTTGAAGGTGGAATAACCTTGCAAAATACAAACTTTGGAGATGGGAATACAAAGATGAATGCCAAAAACTCTAGTTTTGATTATATTGCAATGCAATTTCGTTTAAACAAACATTTTGCAATGAGTGCAGGTTTTCTCCCTTTTTCCAATGTGGGATATAACTTTGGCGCATCGGAAACAAAAGCAGATTATACAGAATATAATTCATTTACCGGAGAAGGAGGATTGAATCAGATTTTCGCCGGTGTGGGATATAAAATAGTTGAGAATTTTTCGATAGGTGCAAATGTTTCTTATTTGTTCGGAGACATCAAGCATCAATCTAAGACTAGCTTTAGTGATGGAACTACTAATTCCACTATTAATTCTACTACAAAAATAGAAGAAATGTCCGTGCATAACTATAAGTTAGACTTCGGAGCACAGTATACTCAATACTTCAACGAAAAGCATTCCGCAACTTTAGGAGTTGTATATTCTCTCAAACATAGTTTAAATAGCGATGCATACAAATATACCGGATCTACCGTAACTAGGATCGATACTATATCTAATGGTTTTGAGCTACCTCACTTATTTGGTATTGGTATCACTTATATGTATGACAAACGATTAACAGTCGGTTTTGATTATTCTTTCCAGAAATGGAGTAAGGCTAGATTCTATGATACTTACAATAACTTATCAGATCGCTCAAAGTATTCAATTGGAGCAGAGTACATCCCCAGCCTCACTAATCGCAACTACTTCAGTAGAGTAAAATATCGTGTAGGAGGTTATTATTCCGATACTTACGCCAAAATTAATGGGCAAAATGCTGCTAGAGAATATGGTATTTCGTTTGGTTTTGGACTACCGGTATTTAGTAGTAAATCATTGCTTAGTATAACGGGACAATATGTTAAGATTACTCCAATAGCTAAAGGAATGTTAGATGAAAACTATCTAAAATTAAGTATAGGACTAACATTTAATGAACGTTGGTTTATGAAATGGAAAGTCGAATAATAAATATTATAACTAAAATTACATATGATGAAAATTAAAACGCTACTAATCGCTGCGTGCGCTCTTTCAATAGGAACGACAAGCGCCTTCGCCCAAAAGGGAGCAGAAGATGGGTCTAAGTACGGACATGGAACTGATAGTCTTAATTGTTTAAGAAATCTTAGTATGTACAGCGAAAATGTAAAAACAGAAAATTTCAAAGATGCTTATCTTCCTTGGAAAGCTGCTTTTACAGAATGTCCTTCATCCATGTTAAGTCTTTATACCAATGGGGCTAAAATAATAAAGTGGTTCCTTGCTAACGAAAAAGATCCGGTAAAATACAATAAGTATTTTGACGAATTGATGAAAGTTTATGATCAACGCATCAAGTATTTCCCTAATTATAGAAATACGCCGGCAGCTGCTGTATTAGGTATGAAAGCAATTGATTATCTTCAACTATCTAAAAAACCTAATTTAGACACCGCTTACCAATGGTTATCGGAATCAATAGAAAAAATGCAAACAGAATCTGAACATTATGTGCTTCAGTATTTTATGGATATTTCTTCTCAGAAATTTAAAATAGATCCTAATCATAGAGAAAAGTTTATCCAAGATTATCTTACAGCTGCTTCTTTAGCTGAAAAAGCATTAAGCACAGCAACTAAAGAAAAAGACAAGAAAAACTATAAATTGGTAAAAGATAATTTGGATGCCTATTTTATTAATAGCGGAGCTGCAGATTGCAAAATGTTACAATCTATCTATGGCGATAAAGTTGAAACAAATAAGACTAATTTAGAATATTTGAAGAATGTGATTTCTGTCATGAGAATGTTGAAATGTACAGATCAAGAAGCTTATTTTGCTGCTTCTTTGTATGCACACAAAATAGCCCCAACTTCGGAAACCGCAGCCGGATGCGCTTATATGGCCTTGAAGAAGAAAGATACGGAAGAAGCTATCAAATTCTTTGACCAAGCTATTCAATTAGAACAAGAAAATATAAAGAAAGCCGAATTTGCTTATAATGCAGCAGCAATACTTGCTTCCGTCAAAAATCTATCGAGAGCTAGACAATATGCTCGTAGAGCGATTGAATTAAATGGCAATTACGGTGCTCCATATATTCTAATTGCTCAATTATATGCTACAAGTCCTAATTGGAGTGATGAATCAACTTTAAACAGATGTACTTATTTCCTTGTAATAGACAAATTACAACGAGCAAAAAGTGTAGATCCTAGTGTAACTAGCGAAGCAAACAGATTAATTGGTTCTTATGCCGGTCATACTCCTAAAACAGAAGATTTATTCTTCTTAAATATGAAGAAAGGCGATTCTGTTACTATCGGTGGATGGATTGGTGAAAGTACAGTGATTAGATAATATGTCACTCAGACAAAGAAATAAATTTTTATTTATCAATATAAGCATAACGGTTACCTGCTGGGCAATCGTTATGCTTCTTTTATTTCCGTCTTGCTCATCAAAAAAGGAGAAATTGGGAGAAGCTATATTAGAAAGAGACTCCTTACCGGGTATGAGAACTTTGGGAGTAAACACTTTAGTTTCGGACTCCGGCATTACTCGTTATCGTGTAAAAGCAGAAGAATGGCTTATCTTTGATAAAAAGAATCCTCCTTATTGGGCTTTTGAAAAAGGCATTTACTTAGAAAAATTTGATTCTCTCTATCGGGTAAGTGCTAATATAAAAGCCGACACTGCTTATTATTATGAAAGAGAGAAACTATGGGAACTTAGGGGACACGTAAAAATACAAAATCTACAAGGAGATAAAATTACGACTTCCTTATTCTTTTGGAATCAAAACACACAAAAGATTTATTCTAATAAACACACAGTCATAGAACAAATTGACAAGACACGTTTAGTGGGTCAAAATGGATTTGAATCGAATCAAGAGATGACTCAATATACCATTTACGATAATGAAGGTATATTCTTCATTGACGATACACCGAATGATTCTATTAAATCCGACTCTATAAAATAATCATGAATATTATCTTTCAGATATTGATAACAATGACTTTCTCCGCATTCTTCTCAGGAATGGAGATTGCTTTTGTATCTTCCAGCAAACTACGTTTTGAAATGGATAAAAGCGATAAGAGCATTACTTCACGCATCTTATCTATCTTTTTTAAAAGTCCCAACAATTTTATCTCTACCATGCTGGTTGGCAATAATATAGCGTTGGTTATTTATGGTATATTGATGGCTCAATTAATTAGCAAGACTTTTTTAATTGGCATCATTGACAATGGATTTGTGATGGTACTCACACAAACGATTATTTCCACATTCATTATTTTAATTACCGGCGAATTTATCCCCAAGACTATCTTTAAAATAAATTCGAATCTCTCGCTTAGGATATTTGCCATCCCCACCTTTATTTGCTACATAATCCTCTATCCCATCTCTAAATTTGCTTCCGGATTATCGAACTTAATTCTTCGCTTATTAGGGATAAAAGTAAATAAAGAAGTATCCGGAAAAGCTTTTAGCAAAATAGATTTAGACTATTTCATACAATCGAGCATCGACAATTTAGATAGCAAAGAAGAATTAGACGCAGAAGTAAAAATATTTAGAAACGCATTAGACTTTTCGAACGTAAAAATAAGGGATTGCATAGTACCTCGAACCGAGATAGAAGCAGTAGAAATAGGAACAAGTTTAGAAGACCTTAAATCCAAATTTATTGAATCGGGCATTTCAAAGATTATTGTTTACGAGGAAAATATAGACAATATTGTAGGTTATATCCATTCGTCCGAAATGTTCAAGAATATAGATAAATGGAGCAATCAAATCCAGCAAATACCTATTGTCCCCGAAACGATGTCGGCTCATAAGCTTATGACCCTGTTTATGCAACAAAAGAAATCGCTCGCTGTGGTAGTTGATGAGTTTGGTGGAACTTCGGGTATTGTTTCACTCGAAGATTTAGTAGAAGAAATATTCGGAGATATAGAAGATGAGCACGACATCTCCTCTTATATAGCAAAAGAAATAGAGCCAAATGAATATCTTCTTTCGGCTCGACTCGAAATAGAGAAAGTAAATGAATTGTTCAATCTTAATTTGCCGGATTCTGACGATTATCTGACGATAGGTGGATTGATACTTAACCAATATCAGAGCTTCCCCAAATTACACGAAATAGTAAAAATAGATAAGTATCAATTTAA
Organism: Bacteroidaceae bacterium; assembly: GCA_036655555.1. Classification (GTDB taxonomy): domain Bacteria; phylum Bacteroidota; class Bacteroidia; order Bacteroidales; family Bacteroidaceae; genus Bacteroides. The sequence goes on from JAVVPX010000001.1 coordinate 23,825, forward strand.
AATAATCAAAGCTTCACCAACTAAAATAGAACTCGTTAGGATGAAAGTGATAGATTAATGTATTTTTTTAGCTAATAAATAGATACATATTAGCAATTTTTGTATCTTCGTGCGCTTAAACATAATCACAGAAAGAAAATAAATAACTAAAAATAGTATAATTAAATGGCAACGTTACAAAAAATTAGGACCCAAGGACCATTATTGGTCATTGTTATTGGTCTTGCTCTATTCGCTTTCATTGCAGGAGATGCTTGGAAAATCTTTCAACCACATCAAGGACAAAATGATGTTGGAGAAATAAATGGCGAAACAATCTCCGCACAAGAATATCAAAAGATGGTAGATGAATATAGCGACATCATCAAATCTTCAAGGGGCGTTAGTTCTCTTAATGATGATGAGCTTACTAGCATCAAAGACGAAGTTTGGAAAACTTATGTATCAAATAAGCTGATTGAGGATGAAGCTGAAAAATTAGGATTAACAGTTTCTAAAGCTGAGGTTCAATCAATCATCGAAGAAGGTACAAATCCTATGTTACAGAATACTCCTTTCAAAAATCCTCAAACAGGAGCTTTTGATAAAGACATGTTGAAGAAGTTTTTAGTGGATTACGCAAAGATGGATAAACAACAAACTCCTCCTCAATACTTAGAGTATTACGAAAAGATGAGTAACTTTTGGAACTTTATTGAAAAAAGTTTGAAACAAAACCGTTTGATGGAGAAGTATCAAGCTCTATTAACTAAATCTTTAATCTCGAATCCTATCGAAGCAAAAGCTTCTTTTGAAGCACGCGTCAATCAATCAAATTTATTGCTTGCAGCAGTGCCTTATGCCTCAATTGTAGATTCTACAATCGCAGTTAGCGACGCAGAATTAAAAGAGTTGTATAACAAGAAAAAGGAACAGTTTAAACAATATGTAGAATCTCGCAACATCAAGTATATCGATGTGCAAGTGATACCTAGCAAAGAAGACAGAGCCGAAGTAGAAAAAGAAACAAAAGAATATACCGGACAGCTAACTAATACAACGACTGATTATGCGGCGTTCATCCGTTCTACCGGTTCAAGTTATCCTTTTGCCGATGTGTTCTATTCTAAAACAGCTTATCCCGCAGACATTGCATCGCACATGGATTCTACTGCAATGGGTATTGTTTATGGTCCTTATTACAACGCGTCCGACGATTCTTTTAATTCATTCAAGATATTAGCAACAGCCGCTACTCCTGATTCAATACAATATCGTCAGATACTTGTTGCTGCAGAAGACGAAGCCAAAACAAAAACATTGTCCGACAGTATTTATAATGCTATCAAAGGTGGCGCAGACTTTGCAGAGTTAGCTAAAAAATATTCACGCGACAATGCAGGAGGCGAATCTAATTGGATGGTTGCTCAAAGTTACGAAAACGCTACTTTAGATGCAGACAACACCAAATATATTAATACTTTGAATGGCTTAGCTCTTAATGAACTTACCAACATAAAGTTAGGTCAAGCAAATGCTATTTTACAGGTACTTGACAGAAAAGCTATTAAAGAGAAATATAAGGTAGCTGTTATCAAACGTCCGGTAAACTTCAGCAAAGAAACTTACAACAAAACATATAACGACTTCAGCCAGTTCATCGCTACTAACGGTACGTTAGAGAAAATGACTTCTAATGCTGAAGAAGCAGGATATAAATTGTTAGAAAAGAATGATTTTTATAGTGCATCGCATACCGTTGGAGATATTAAAGGTACAAGAGAAGCTCTTAAGTGGGTATTTGAAGCTAAACCGGGAAGTATTTCTGAATTATATGAATGCGGAGAAAGCGACAGACTATTGGTTGTAGGTGTAGAAAGCGTTATCGAAGCAGGATACAGACCTTTGGAATTTGTAAAAGACCAATTAAAAGCAGAGATTATCAAAGACAAAAAAGCTGAAAAGATTATGGCAGACATCAAAGCTAAGAATATTTCTAACTTTGAGCAATGTAAATCTATCACTAATGTAATAACTGATACAGTTAAATACGTAAACTTCGCCAGCCCTACATTTGTAAATGCACTACGTAGCAGTGAACCTCTTGTTGGTGCTTACGCATCTATCACAGACGTGAACAAGATGAGCGCACCTATCAAAGGCAATGCAGGTGTATTTGTGTTCCAAGTTTATAGCAAGGAAAAGCAAAACGAAGTATTCAACGAAAAGACAGAAGAACAGACCATTGCAAATATGGCAGGCAACAGCATCAGACAATTCTTCTATTCACTTTATCAAATGCCTACCACTAACCGTTTATACCAAAACGCTAAGGTAAAAGACACACGTTACTTGTTCTTCTAAAAAGAAGATTATAATACAGCACTCGATAAATGAGCGAAGAACTAATAATTCTTCGCTCATTTTCATTTTAGGGAATATTTTATGTTCAATAACATATTATACGCATCCTATATACCTATAATATGAACTATTAGTCGTAACTTTGCACACTCTAATTAGATATTAACCTAATATAAATGCAATTTATGGAATTGAACAAAACCTTTAAAGATGGTTCTTGGAGTAAAGAAATCAATGTTACAGACTTTGTAAAGACGAACATCACCCCCTACACCGGCGACGCATCTTTTCTTGTCGGTCCAACAGAGCGTACTAAACAGGTATGGTCTATTTGCCTTGATGCTATTGAAGAAGAAAGAGCCAACAATGGTGTACGTTCAATAGACAACCATACGGTTTCTACCATTTCTTCACATCAAGCTGGATATATTGATAAGGAGAATGAGCTTATCGTAGGATTACAAACAGATGAATTGCTCAGACGAGCTATTAAACCTTTTGGTGGCATCAATGTAGTATCTAAAGCCTGCAAAGAAAACGGAATAGAAGTAGATGAGAAGGTGAAAGACATCTTCACGCATTATCGCAAAACTCACAATGATGGAGTTTTTGATATCTATACCGAAGAAATTCGTTCGTTCCGCTCATTAGGTTTCCTTACCGGATTGCCGGATAACTATGCTCGTGGACGTATTATCGGCGACTATCGTCGTATGGCTCTCTATGGCATCGACCGTTTAATAGAGGCTAAACAAGAAGACCTGCACAATCTTACCGGACCTATGGACGACGCACGTATTCGTCTTAGAGAAGAAGTAGCTGAACAGATTAAGGCATTGAAAGAAATGAAAGTAATGGGAGATTATTACGGTCTCGATCTTTCCCGTCCCGCACACACAGCACAAGAAGCTGTGCAATGGGTATATATGGCTTATCTTGCTGCTGTAAAAGAGCAAGACGGCGCAGCTATGTCGCTTGGAAATGTATCTTCATTCCTCGACATTTATATCGATTATGAATTGTCACAAGGGATAATTGACGAAATATTTGCTCAAGAGCTTATCGACCAATTTGTTATTAAACTTCGTATGGTTCGTCACTTGCGTATGCAGTCGTATAACGACATTTTTGCAGGTGATCCTACTTGGGTAACAGAATCTCTTGGAGGAACGTTCAATGACGGACGTACTAAAGTAACAAAGACTTCGTTCCGTTTCCTACAAACATTATATAATTTAGGAGCTTCTCCGGAACCAAATTTAACTGTTCTTTGGAGCCCTGAATTGCCCGAAGGTTTCAAAGCTTTCTGCTCCAAGGTATCTATCGACACTTCGTCTATCCAATACGAAAACGATACTTTAATGCGTGAAGTTCGTAACTCCGACGATTACGGTATTGCTTGCTGTGTATCTTATCAAGATATTGGTCGTCAAATTCAGTTCTTCGGAGCACGTTGTAACCTAGCTAAAGCCTTATTGTTGGCTATCAATGGCGGACGTTGCGAAAATACCGGAACGGTAATGGTTAAGGATATTCCTGTTTTGACCGGAGATACCTTGAAGTTCGAAGAGGTAATGGCAAACTACAAAAAGGTATTGACGCAAATTGCACGCATTTACAACGAAGCAATGAACATCATCCACTACACTCACGATAAGTATTATTACGAAAAGGCTCAGATGGCACTTATTGATACTAATCCGCGCATTAACTTAGCTTATGGAGCTGCTGGACTTTCTATCGCTATCGATTCTCTTTCTGCTATCAAATACGGAAAAGTAAACACTCATCGTAACGAGATAGGTTTGACTGACCGATTCGATATCCAAGGAGAATTTCCTTGCTTTGGCAACGATGATGACCGAGTAGATCATCTTGGTGTGGATTTAGTTTATTTCTTCAGCGAAGAACTGAAAAAGTTACCGGTATATAAAAATGCACGCCCTACCCTTTCGTTGCTGACTATTACTTCTAACGTAATGTATGGTAAGAAGACAGGTGCTACTCCTGACGGACGTTTGAAAGGTGTACCTTTTGCTCCGGGAGCTAATCCTATGCATGGGCGAGACAAAAACGGTGCTATTGCATCGCTTAGTTCAGTGGCTAAATTGCGTTACCGTGATTCACAAGATGGTATTAGTAATACTTTCTCTATCGTGCCTAAATCGTTGGGACCAACAGATGAAGACAAAATTGATAACTTAACGACCATGATTGACGGTTACTTCACCAAAGGAGCTCATCACTTAAACGTGAACGTGCTTAACCGTGAGATGCTAAAAGATGCAATGGAACATCCCGAAAATTATCCTCAGCTAACTATTCGTGTATCCGGTTATGCCGTAAACTTTGTTAGTTTAAGTCGTGAACATCAATTAGAAGTTATATCAAGAAGCTTCCATGAAAGAATGTAATTTAACTATAAATATTCACTCTTACGAAAGTATGGGAACATTCGACGGGCCGGGTCTTCGGCTCGTCGTTTTCTTACAAGGATGCAACTTCCGATGTTTGTATTGCGCTAATCCCGATACAATCACTTTTAAAGGTGGAACGCCTACCGAACCGGAAAAAATTGTGCAGATGGCTTTTAGTCAAAAAGCTTTCTTTGGTAAGAAAGGCGGCATCACGTTTAGTGGAGGAGAACCAACCGTACAGGCAGCAGCACTCATTCCGCTCTTTCAAGATTTAAAAGAGAAAGGAATACATATTTGTTTAGACACCAATGGAGGCGTATGGAATGCAGATGTAGAGAAACTCTTGGAATTGACAGACCTAGTTATGCTGGATGTAAAAGAGTTTGAGCCTACTCATCACCAAGAGTTAACAGGAAAGAGCAACGAACAGACTTTAGCAACAGCAGCATGGCTCGAAGAAAAAGGTAAACCGATGTGGTTGAGATATGTGCTTGTACCGGGATATACCGATTCAGAGAGCGATATTGAAGCTTGGTGTAAGCATTTTACAGATTATAAAAATATTCAACGAATAGAGATACTCCCCTATCACCGTTTGGGAGCACACAAATACGAGGCATTGGGAAAACCTTATTTATTGAAAGCAGTAAAAGAAAATACTCCCGAACAATTAGAATTGGCGCGCAAACATTTTGCTCGATATTTCCCGGTTGTATATGTAAACTAAAGCAGAAAGAATCATGAAGAAAGGTCTTATGTATGCCATCTTGGCTTCAGTGTTATGGGCAATAGTAAATCCATTCATCAAGCAGGGATTAAGTTACGATTTTACTCCGATGAACTTTGCCGGAATACGCTTCACCACTGTGGGGATTATTCTTTTTGCCTATACTTGGCACAAAGGGATGTGGGCGGAAATTAAACAAAACAGCAAGCTATTTATAAACCTCATCCTCATCAATATGCTGTTGGGATATTCTGCTTTCTACTTTGGAGTAGACTTTGTGAGCGGCGCAATATCTTCCATCATTATGGGTATGACACCCCTTATCAATGTGTTGCTGGCTCACTTCTTGGCAAGCAACGACAAATTGAACGTATATAAAATAACCAGCATCGTCATTAGTCTTGCCGGACTATTGCTCATCGTTGGTATGGGTAGCAATGGCGCGCCTTTAGATTGGAAAAGTATTGTTGGCATCGGCTTGCTCCTACTAAGCATCATCTTTCAAGGCTACTCTGCCATCTCGGTTTCGGAAAACAAGAAAGGAGTAAATCCTATCTTCCTCAATGCCGTACAGATGTTTTTCGGCGGACTACTCATCTATATAGTTGGACTTTCAACCGAAGGTTATCATAGTTTTATCGGCAAGCCAATTGGTTTTTATATAAGCCTAGGCATCTTAATCTTTATCTCTGTATTTGCTTTTAGCTTTTGGTTTATAGCACTCCAAAGCAAAGGTTCCAAAGTGAGCGACATTAATATGTGTCGACTTATCAATCCGATACTCGGAGCAATACTAAGTTGGTTGATGCTTTCGGACGAATATCCAACATTCAGCACCGTAGCGGGAATGATTATCATTGTAAGCTCATTGATTGTATACTTCAAGGGCGAAGTCATCGTCGATAAATTCAGAAAAAAACTCCACTAATAAAAGAAATTGCCGCCTCAATTGTACCCATACTTTCCTCAAGTATGGAGGAGTGATTTATTAACTTTTTTGGGGTAATAATTGCTTTAAAAGTCTTCAGTATTATAAAAAAAACAAACAGTATTATTTTAAAAATCTTCTGTATTATTTTTTAAGCCTTCAAGGAGATTTTTATCAAACCTTTCTCTTTCTTGATTGTTGTACTACAAACGATATTAGAGCAACATGAAAGAAAGTCACCTATACTTCTTGGTCATTTATTGTGCACTGACAGCTTGCGGAAGCAACGAGCAAAAGTCTACACAAACGCTCCAACCTGTCAAAGTGGGAACAGTGGAGTCACGAACAGATATACGCAAAGATTTCTCGGGAATAGTAGAAGCTGTGGACTTCGTGAAGTTAGCCTTCAGAGTGAGCGGACAAATTATAGAACTTCCCATTGTAGAAGGTCAGCGAGTAGAGAAAGGACAATTGATAGCAGCTATCGACACTCGCGATATTGCCTTGCAATACGCAGCAGATAAAGCATCGTACCTTACGGCTGCAGCACAAGTGGAACGTAACAAACGTTTGCTTTCGAAACAAGCCATTTCGGTACAAGAATTCGAGATAAGTGAAGCAAATTATCAAAGAAGTAAATCTGCTTACGAACTATCCGTTAATAATCTTCGTGACGCACGATTAATTGCTCCTTTTGCCGGTTCTATCGAAAAAAAGCTAGCCGAAAACTATCAACGGGTATCTTCCGGCGTATCTATCGTACAATTAGTAGATACAAAGAAACTACGGATAAAATTTACTATTCCGGACAATTATCTCTACCTCTTGCAAGCAAATAAGATGAGTTTCGGAGTAGAATTTGATACGTATAGAGGAAAGATTTTTAATGCTCGCCTAGAAGAATTCTTAGATATATCTACCGATGGCACAGGCATTCCGGTAACTTTACTCATCGACGACCCTAAGTTTAAGCAAGAGATTCCTGAAATAAAGCCGGGCTTCACGTGCAGCGTTCATTTAGAAGCAAATATAGGTAGTTTACTTACCGAAGGCATGACTATAATCCCACTTAGCGCACTCTTTCAATCTCCCGGCAATTCACAAACAAACGTATGGGTAGTAAGTAATAATAATAAGGTGAATCGCAGGGAAGTAACCGTATATTCTCCTACCGGCGACAGTCAAGTGTTTATTTCCAAAGGACTAAGTCCGGGTGAAAATATCATCGTCGCGGGTGTATATCAACTAACAGAGGGTGAACAGGTAAAAACCATTAAATAAGAGGAGAACGCATCAATGGTAAATATCGCCCAATACTCTTTAAGTCATACCAAAATCATTTACTTTTTCCTTGCCGTGCTGCTGGTGGGAGGACTTTTCTCCTTCGGACAGTTGGGGAAGAAAGAAGACGCTCCCTTTGTTATCAAGTCGGCAGTTATCATGACACGCTATCCCGGAGCCTCCCCCGCCGAAGTAGAACAACTTATCACCGAACCTATTTCAAGAGAAATACAATCGATGAGCGGAGTACATAAAATAAAGTCCGAATCGATGTATGGCATCTCGAAAATAACTTTTGAGTTACAACCTAGTCTATCAGCTTCGGACATTCCTCAAAAATGGGACGAGTTACGCCGCAAAGTTCTCAATATACAATCCTCTTTACCCCCCGGAGCTTCCATTCCTACCGTGTCTGATGATTACGGTGATGTATTTGGTATCTATTATGGATTGACTGCCGACGATGGCTTTAGTTATCAAGAAATGAGGGATTGGGCAGAGCGCATTAAGACACAAGTAATTACTGCCGACGGAGTGATGAAAGTTGCTTTATTTGGAGTGCAAACCGAAGTGATAAACGTATTTATGTCTGTCAACAAACTAGCAAGTATAGGAATTGACCCCAAACAACTTTCAGGACTTATCCAATCACAAAATCAAATTATTAATGCAGGCGAAATTAATGCTAACCCCATGCAATTGCGTATTGTAGCAGATGGCACTTATTCCAATCTAAATGATATTCGTAACCAACTTATCACCACTTCATCGGGTAAACAAGTAAGATTAGGAGATATCGCCACCGTAGAGAAGGGCTATCTCAGCCCTCCCGCCACCATCATGCGAGTGAACGGTAAGCCTGCCATCGGAATAGGTATATCTACCGACCCCAACAAAGACGTAGTAAAAACCGGAGAGTTGGTAAGTCTACGCTTAAAAGAATTGTTTCCACTCATCCCCCTTGGTATCAACTTAGTTTCTCTATACCCCGAAGACGTGATTGCTAAGGAAGCGAACAACGGATTTATCATTAACTTAATAGAGTCTATACTTATCGTGATTGTTATCATTATGATTGTAATGGGATTGCGTGCAGGTATGTTGATAGGTAGCTCTCTTGTTTTTTCTATTGGAGGCACATTGCTGATTATGTCACTCATTGGCGTGGGGCTAAACCGTACTTCACTTGCGGGATTCATCATCGCTATGGGAATGTTAGTAGACAATGCTATTGTAGTAACGGATAATGCGCAAATAGCTATAGCACGAGGTGTGTCTCGTAAGAAGGCGTTAATTGACGGAGCCTCTATTCCACAATGGGGATTGCTGGGAGCTACATTTATTGCTATTTGTTCTTTTCTTCCACTCTATTTAGCTCCTTCGGCAGTAGCCGAAATAGTGAAGCCTTTGTTTATTGTACTTGCTATCTCTCTTGGATTAAGTTGGGTGTTAGCACTTACACAAACCACTACTTTCGGAAACTTTATCTTGAAAGCAGGCACAGGAATAACAGGTAAAGACCCTTACGACAAGCCTTTTTATCATCGTTTTGCCCAATTATTGGCTTTCCTTATCCGACGTCGCTGGCAAACACTCACCGTTATTACCGGCTTGTTTATTCTCTCTCTAGTAGTGATGAGCGTGATGCCTCAGAACTTTTTCCCCAGCTTAGACAAACCCTACTTTCGTGCCGATTGCTTCTTCCCCGATGGGTATAGCATCCTCGAAGTACAACAAGAGATGAAAAAAGTAGAAGCCGATTTGCTTAAGCGTCCCGAAGTAAAGAATGTTTCCATTACAATGGGAAGTACTCCTCTACGCTATTATCTAGCGAGCACATCGGTAGGACCGAAACCAAACTTTGCCAATATATTGATAGAATTGCACAATAGTAAGCAAACCAAGCAAGCAGAAGCAGATTTCGATACTTACATGAAACGTAATTATCCAAATGCGCTTACCCGCACTAGCCTTTTTAAACTTTCGCCTGCGGTAGATGCTGCCATAGAAATAGGTTTTATCGGCAATAATACCGATACTTTAGTGATGCTTGCCAATCAAGCGATGAAAGTGATGCATCGCTATCCTAACTTAATCAATATCCGTAATAGTTGGGGAAACAAGATTCCTATTTGGCATCCTATATTTTCTCAAGAGCGAGCTTTAGAGTTGGGTATCTCTCGCCAATCAATGGCACAATCTATCCAAATAGCCACCACCGGAATGACTTTAGGTGAATTTCGACAAGGGGACGTGTTGCTACCCATCCTATTAAAAGGAAATGCTATCGATTCTTTCAAAATAAACAATATGCGCACCTTGCCGGTATTTGGTTCGCAAGAGATTACCACCACTTTAGAACAAGTGGTGAGTAACTTCGATTTTTCTTATCAATTTAGCAACGTGAAAGATTACAACCGTCAAAAAGTAATGATGGCGCAATGCGACCCCACTCGTGACCAAAATGCGATTGCGGCTTTCAACGAAGTATGGGCAGCAATACAGCAAGAAATTACCGTGCCCGAAGGTTATAGCATGAAGTTCTTCGGAGAACAAGAAAGTCAACAAGAATCTAACGAAGCCTTAGCCGCTAATATGCCCTTAACATTACTACTCATGTTTATTACCTTGCTTTTCTTATTTTCCAACTACAAGAAACCAATCGTTATCCTACTCATGATTCCACTCATCTTTATCGGTATTGTGTTAGGATTGATAGTAATGAACAAGTCTTTTGACTTTTTTGCCGTGCTGGGTATGTTAGGACTAATAGGAATGAACATAAAGAATGCTATCGTATTGATAGAACAAATTGACATAGAAATGAACAAAGGACTTGTTCCTCGCAATGCAGTAATAAATGCTACGGTAAGTCGTATTGTTCCGGTAGCAATGGCTTCGGGAACTACCATTTTAGGAATGCTGCCCTTGGTATTTGATGCTATGTTTGGAAGCATGGCGGCTACTATTATGGGGGGACTTCTGGTGGCCTCTGCTCTTACTTTACTTATTCTTCCGGTAGCTTATTGTACTATTCTAAAGATTAAATAGAAACTTAGCTCATGAACAATCGATTTATAATAATAATCTTACTTATCTGTAATAGCGCTAGTTATGCTCAACGCTTATCACTTGAAAACTATCGAGAACGAGTGTTGAATTATAGCTTAGTACTCAAGCAATCGAAAGAAGAAATCAGCGGAGCTATTGCCGGAAAAAAAATAGCATTCAAAGGATACCTGCCGTTTTTAGATGTCAACGCTAATGGTTCACTTGACTTGCGCGAAATAAATACATGGACAGGTGAAGCGGGAGACTATCGCAATCATACTTATTCGGGAGAACTTGCTTTAGCACAACCACTCTACACAGGAGGTTTGCTCAAAGCTAAAAACAAGGTGGCTCAGAGCGACGTACAACTCAGCTATCTTAACCAAGAACTAACTCTCGACGAAATAAATTATCAGTCAGATGCCACTTATTGGAATGTTTCCGCTCGGCAAGCCCTTTATCATTCCGCACAAGAGTTTTATCAAATTATCAAAAAACAACATGACATTATTTCCGATCGCTTTACGGATGGAATGATTTCACGTACTGATTTATTAATGATTTCCAACCGCCTCAAAGAAGCAGAGCTTCAGCAACTCATTGCTTTGAAAGATTATACGCTAGCTGCTCAAAGCATGAATATCTTAATGGGGTTATCGCCAAATGCTCCCATTGATTCGATTGCAAAGATTAGTATTTTTCAAGAACGCCCTGTGTTGTTGCCTTTAAGTGAAGTATTGTTGCGCCGTGCCGACTATCTGAATACAGAGATAAACATTACCCGACAAAAACAAATAAGTAAAATTGCAATAGCTAAATTTAATCCACAACTAAACTTTCACGTCAACGGTGGTTGGGGAGATACTTCCCGTACCATCGGACGCAATCCGGTATTCTTTTCTATGGCAAACCTAAGCCTCAATATACCCATCCTTCGCTGGGGCGAAAGGAAGCAGACAAAAGCACAAGGTCAAGCCTTTTTAGTGATTAAAGAATTACAGCAGGACCTTATTGTTGACCGCATCAACGAACAACTCTGCGGAGCGAACACTAAAATAGCACAAAGTGAAAGTCAAGTAAAAATTGCTATCGAAAATACTAATTTAGCACAAGAAAACCTCGACATAGTAACGTTCTCTTACAATGAAGGAAAAGCTTCTATGGTAGATGTACTAAGTGCTCAGCTATCGTGGGCACAAGCACAAAGCAATGTTATCAACGCTTATTTATCGCACAAAATGGCATTAACAGAATATAGGAAAGTTGTCTCGGAAGAATAAATTATTCTAAAAGGAGAGTTCCATTTGTTTTTTTTGTACTTTTACCAAATGAAAGAGAAAGGGTCACTCCCTTTACAAGCGCGGAAAAAAGAAAAACAATATATAAAATGAATCACAAATGGAATTATCAACTCCCTACACAAGAACAAATAGATGCAAGCCTAAACCTCTCTAAGGAAATAGGAATCAGTCCTATCCTTTGCAGGCTTTTATGCAAACGAGGAATAAATTCAGCCACAGAAGTGAGAAACTACTTCCGTCCACAACTCTCCGATTTACACGATCCCTTTTTAATGAAGGATATGGACAAGGCTGTTGAACGACTCAATCAAGCTTTAGGGAGGAAAGAACGTATTTTAGTTTATGGAGATTACGATGTAGACGGCACTACTGCCGTATCATTAGTTTATCGGTTCTTACAGCAATTTTATTCCGATATAGATTATTATATTCCCGACCGATACGACGAAGGATATGGCATATCTATCAAAGGAATAGACTATGCCGTAGAATGTGGAGTCAAGTTGATTATCGTATTAGACTGCGGAATTAAAGCTGTCAATGAGATTGCTTATGCCAAAGAAAAAGGTATCGATTTTATTATCTGCGATCATCATGTGCCGGATGAAATACTTCCGCCTGCCGTAGCTATTTTAAACGCAAAGCGCAAAGACGCTACTTATCCTTATAAGCATCTCTCAGGATGTGGAGTGGGATTTAAATTAATGCAAGGCTTTGCCATTAACAATGGCATTCCTTTTCGGGAACTTACTCCCCTACTCGATTTAGTAGCGGTAAGTATCGCTTCGGATATTGTTCCCATCATGGGCGAGAATCGTATCCTAACTTATCATGGACTAAAGCAACTCAATTCCAATCCAAGCGTAGGACTCAAAGCTATTATTGATATTTGTGGATTGAGTGAAAAGGAGATTACAGTAAGCGATATTGTATTTAAGATAGGTCCTCGAATTAATGCTTCAGGGCGCATAGAGAATGGAAAAAAAGCGGTAGACTTACTCACAGAGAAAGACTTATCGGCTGCTTTAGAAAAAAGTAATCAAATCAATCAATATAACGAGACTCGCAAAGACTTGGATAAGGCTATGACCGAAGAGGCGAATCATATTGTAGACTGTTTTGAGGATTTTAAAGATCAACGTTCCATTGTTATCTATAATCCGGAGTGGCACAAAGGAGTTATTGGCATTGTAGCTTCCCGATTAACAGAAGTTTATTATCGTCCTGCCGTAGTACTTACCCGTACTAATGATATGGCTACCGGTTCCGCTCGTTCGGTATCGGGGTTTGATGTATACAAAGCAATAGAGCATTGTCGAGATTTATTAGAAAACTTTGGTGGACACACCTATGCGGCAGGATTGTCGATGAAAATAGAGAATGTAGATTTGTTTACTAAACGATTCGAGGAATATGTATCACAACATATACTTCCCGAGCAAACAAACGCTACCGTAGATATTGATGCTGAAATAGATTTCAAAGATATTACTACAAAGTTCTACAACGACTTAAAAAAATTCAATCCCTTTGGACCTGATAATCGCAAACCTGTTTTTTATACTCAGCACGTCTACGATTATGGTACAAGTAAAGTAGTGGGGCGAGAACAAGAACATATTAAATTGGAGCTAGTAGACGATAAATCAAACAATGTAATGAACGGAATTGCTTTCGGGCAAAGTTCTCAAGCTCGATATATAAAGACAAAACGTTCCTTTGATATTTGCTATTCTATTGAGGAGAACACACATAAGCGTGGAGAAGTGCAGCTACAAATAGAAAGCATCAAGCCATCAAATAAAGATTTCTAGTACGATGACTTATCATCAGATACTGAAACAATATTGGGGATATGATGAATTCAGAGGCATACAAGAAGACATCATTCAAAGCATTAGTCAAGGGAAAGATACCCTTGGACTAATGCCTACGGGAGGTGGAAAATCTATTACCTTTCAAGTACCGGCGTTAGCACAAGAAGGTTTGTGCATTGTAGTTACCCCCCTTATCGCCTTGATGAAAGATCAAGTACAGAATCTTCGCCAACGAGGCATCAAAGCTGTTGCTATCTATTCGGGGATGAGTAGACAAGAGATTATTATTGCTTTAGAGAACTGTATTTTTGGTGATTACAAGTTCTTATATGTTTCGCCCGAGCGATTAGATACAGACATATTCAAGGTCAAACTTCGGGCTATGAAAGTGAGTATGATTACTATCGACGAATCTCATTGTATCTCTCAATGGGGTTATGATTTCCGACCATCATACTTAAAAATTGCTGATATTCGACAACTATTACCGAATGTTCCCGTATTAGCACTAACCGCCACTGCTACTCCCGAAGTGGTGGAAGATATTCAAGAACGTTTGCTCTTTAGGAAGAAGAACGTGTTTAAGATGAGCTTTGAACGGAAAAATATCGCATATATCGTACGTAAGGCAGATAAAAAAGAAGAGGAACTACTACACATACTTAATCGTATGTCGGGTAGCGCAATTGTATATGCACGCAGTAGGAAAGAGACAAAAGAACTTACCAAGTTGTTGCATCATAACAATATCACAGCCGAATATTATCATGCGGGATTATCGAATGAAGCAAAGGACGACCGACAAAAGAAGTGGCAGATGGGAGAAGCACGAGTAATGGTAGCTACCAATGCTTTTGGTATGGGAATAGATAAGGCGGATGTTAGATTAGTTATTCACATGGGAATGCCCGATTCGCCCGAAGCTTATTTTCAAGAAGCAGGAAGAGCAGGCAGAGATGGAGATAAAGCGTATGCCGTAATGCTCTATACAAACACCGATAAAAGTAACGTAAGCCGACGAATAGCAAGTACTTTCCCGGAAAAAGAATATATTAAGGATGTATACGAACATCTAAATTATTACTACCAAATGGCGATGGGCGATGGACAAGGATGTACATTCGAATTTAATTTAGAAGAATTTTGTTATAAGTTTAAGTACTTTCCCGTGCCGGCAGACAGTGCGCTAAAAATACTTACTCAAGCGGGATATATTGAATATACCGACGAACAAGATAATCCTTCGCGACTTATCTTTACTGTTCAGCGCGATGAACTTTATCGTGTTCGAGAACAAAACAAAGAGACCGAAGCTCTTCTTCTTGCCATACTTCGTAGTTACACCGGCGTATTCACTGATTATGTATATATCCGTGAAGATGCTTTAGCGCAGATGACAGGACTTACCCGCGAACAGATATATGAGCTACTAATTTCATTGTCACATCGACATATTCTCGATTACATTCCTCGTAAGAAAACTCCATTCGTAGTCTATACTCGGGAACGAATAGATGTTGGTCACCTCCATATTTCTAAAGCAGTTTATGAAGATCGCAAAGAGAAATATACAACCCGCATTCAAGCAATGCTTCAATATGTGAATGACAACACTGCTTGCCGAAGCAGATATTTGCTTCGCTATTTTGGAGAAAAGAATCTTCACAACTGTCAACAGTGCGATGTTTGTCTGTCGAAGCACTCTTCCAAACTAAAGACAGGAGAATTTAATAGTAAACAAGAGCTCATTTTGCAAGCCTTGAACAAGCAATCTTTCTCTATTCAAGACTTAATAGAACAACTTCACCCGAATACCGAAACCGAGAAAGAACATTTTTTGACGGTTCTCGAATATCTTATAGATGCTAAGGAGCTGATAATGGATAACGACAAAATAAAGATAAACGAACTACATTCCCAACGGGAACTTCAGTAGATACCAAACTACAAACAGTAGTATCCAAGCCAAAAAAATGCAAAAAGAATATCGCCAAGTATATTTCAGTAAAGAAACATACGAAGATTGTTTGTCGTACTGCAACATATACGACAAGACCAAGGGCAGATAAAAAAGGAAAGGACTAATCGCATTCGTCGTACTATCTCCTATTCGATAAGCGCATTGAGTCCATTCGGGAGTTATACCCATAGCAGCAAACATGGGTACAAATATAAAAGAGATAAGAACCCATTTAGAAGTAGAAGATGTTATAATAAGATTTATTACAGCCGTGAAAAGGATGAAGAGCAACAATGCACTTAACCCCGTTACTCGAAGGGAAGAAAACAAATTAGCACTAAAGACAGCAAAGCATTTATCTAAATGGGAATACTCTATGCAGGCAAACATTTGAGAAGCAAAGAAAATAATTACAAAATAAACAGAGAGTAAAGACATTGGTTGCGACAATCCTTTGATAACATCTGAATCTGAGCGATAACGACCTGAAGCGAAACCGTAAACAAGCCCCATTAATCCGATACCAAAAGAGAGTAAGAATATTGTTCCGGCAATAAAAGGCGAACGAGTTATACCTCCGGTAATTCCTCTTAGAATGCCCCACGGTGATAAGGTGGCAAACGCAATAATAAGCACATAAAATCCGCCTACTAATAAAGATAAATACAAAGCTCTCCGCTCTTTGCCGGATAATTGTTTGTATCCGTTAAAACTACTCTTCCCTTCGTACGCACCCAACAGCGGAGATAAATACTTCTTCGTTAGCCAATAAATAACTCCTCCAATAATAAAAGTAGAAATAGACATGAAATAATAATTAGAAAATGCGCCTACATTACTTTGATGCAACCCTGCGGCTTCTTGAGTGTAGCGAGCTAACAAAGGATCGAGAGTATTCAAAAATAAATTGGCACTAAAGCCGCACGACACGGAGACGTAGGCTGTTATAATGCCTGCGATTGGATGCAAACCTACTGAATGAAACAAAATAGCGGCAATAGGGATTAAAATAATATATCCGGCATCGCCAATCACATTGGAGACTAGTCCTAAAAGAATCACCAATATCATAACAAAAGATTTGTTCATCCGATCTTTTAATCCTTGTCGAATGCACACGTTAATAAGTCCGGCGTGTTCTGCTACTCCAATGCCCAAAAGAGTAACCATCACCATTCCTAAAGGAGCAAAGTCGGTAAAATTACTAACTACGTGACGTAGCCACCAACGTATGCCTTCGGGACTAAGCAAACTTTGTACTTTGATAACTTCCCCTGTACCCGGATGCGTAACCTTCAGTTCGTAGACATCTAATATCCACGAAAGAAAAACAACCGTGAGCATAAGCAACAAAAACATCGTTGCCGGGTGAAGTATCTTAGTTTTATTCTTCATCAGGTTCTAAATTATCTATATCAAGAACACGCAATTGCAAAGCACGCACTACCAAACAAGTGGCATTTACCCCTGCTCGCTCATCTCCCGCAAAGAAACGATTGATTAAGTCTACTTGACGTTTTTCTAAAGACTTCACGCCAAAAGGCATTCCTTTGAGATTGGCTATCATTTCTTTGGTATAACCCAGTGCCAAATGACGAAGGAAACGTTCATCATATTCGTCTATATCGTAATTGATTACTGTTTCCTGACGTTTAATATCGTTAGCGAGAGAACGTTTGAAGCGTTCCACTATCTTTTCCAATATAGGATAATTAAAAACTAACTTTTTGCCATCCATCACTGCCTGTACATCTGTTTTGGTAAGCAGTTCTCCGGTCTTTAAGATAATGCCATCGGCTCCCGCATTAAGTACATCTACCCATAACTTCTCGTTTAGTACTTCGCCCGTAAAGATAAGTACTCTCACCTCTTTGTATTTGTCACGAATGTTTTTACAAATATCCACGCCTATAGTAGTGGAGCCTCCTAAACCTAAGTCGAGCAATACAAGATCCGGAACTTGTAACTCTATGAGCGACCAGAACTCTTTTTCTGTCATTGCCGTACCAATCACTTCGGCATTAGGTATCTCGTGACGAAATATTTCCTCCGTACCTTTTAGCTCTAGTTTTACGTCTTCTACAATGATTACTTTAAATTTAGTGTCTTCTATCATCTTTTTCTGTATTATTATCTCTTTGGAATTGTGAAATACACTGTGAACCCTCCTTGTGGGCAAGATTCCGCATTGATACGGCAACCTCTTCGTCCGGCAAACTCATCGTGTTCACGAACTATCTGTTTGCACAACAAATATTCCGTACCTCTCAGTCGTCCTTCATCATCTGTTGTAAGGAGTGAAAGCGAAGGATAAAAGAGTAGGTTCAATTGCTCCGTAGAACGTTCCCTTCGGCTATCTGTAAAAAGGAAACGAACATACTCTCCATCGGTAATTGCCTCTAAATTAAGCCTGCCATCTTCGGCAAACGAAAGTGCTTCGTCGATTAAATTCTCTAACAAGTATTTTAGCTGAACGTCATCTCCCGAAATCTTTAAGTTAGAAGGGCTTAGGCAAAGCTCTACATTGTTGGATATACGCTTAACCGCTTTCTTAAAATACTTATGAGTAGCTGTAAAAAGCTCATCAACTTCAATTGTGCTTCGTCTAAAGGTGGCTGCTTCTAGTTGACGAGCAGCGCAAGAACTTAAGATTGTAAAAATGCTCTTGTAATAGTCTATCAATTCATTTATAGACTTTATGTTTTCTTTTTCTTCGTTCAAGGTAGCGAATGCTCCGCTATTGAGTTTGTCGATAATTTGCTTTATCTTATTAGGGTAATAGATAGTTTCGTGTTTAATGGTGGACAAACAATTATCTAATACCATATTTTGAATATGCAATAAGCCATCTTCCCATGAAGCACGTCGTACCTCGTCTTGGGTAGATTCTATGTCCCGATAGCTATTTGCTAGTTTAACTACCGCGTTAAATACCACGATTCCTACGTATCTAGCTATCAATTCAAACAATAAACGATCGGCTTCCTCCCCTATTCCTTCTTCTTTTATCAATGTTAGTACTCCCACACAACGGGAAGTTTCTCCTACTTCTATCAACAAAGGCATTGCTCCAATATCGTTATGGGATAGAAAAGTCTGCTTCGCGAAACAGTTTTTCATCAACTCTTCTATTTTTTCCTTGTCTTCGGCAGGTAGTTCAGACGAATGATTAAACACGCATTCTAATTTTTGTGTATCTTCGTTGAATACTGCAATTGCCATTTTATTGATAATCAACAATTCGTTAACGGCATCGAACACATCATCTACTATTCGCTGAGGAATTTCGTTCAAACTTATTTCTTCTTCCTGCACATTTTCTTTCGAAATAGGGAGAGGTACTAAAGAAGCTGCGAATATTTGTCGATTAATCTCTAGTATTTGTTCCAAGTTACGACGATAAAGGAGTGGTTTACGCAGATAAATGAAATAATAACCTACTAGCAACACGAGCAAAAGTACAATGCAAAGCAACATACCCACTTCTTTGTTGTTAGTAGAGTGCTCTAGGCTACGACAATATTCTGCTAAAGAAAAATCTTCGCCAAGTAATTTATATAAAGCACTATAAGCTGCATTATTGTATTTATAAGCTTCCCAATCCTTTATGCCAAGAAAAGCAACAGCCGCCTCATTTCGTATATCGAGAATAATATGAAAGTCGGTGTCGAACATTTTATTCCACCAATCTATCTCAGCAGGCGTACCTCTTCCCTTTAATTCCATTTTATTATTACTTCCGGAATAAAGCAAATAATGAGTATTAAGTTTGCTCATTGCTGAATCTATATATTGCAAAGTCAATGGATAATTTCCTTCTACATTACTATAATAGGCAGAGTCGGCAAAAAGGGAGGCTTCACTCAGTAATTGATCGTATTCCATATTGGAAGTACCGGCTAACGAATCGGTTTGTGACAAAAGTGATTGCGTTTGAGCGGAACGAGTGCAAGCAACAAACGAATTTCCTAACGTGAACACACAAAGCCATAATAACAATGTTTTGCGTATGCCTATCGGTAAACGAAAAGAGAAGCGACTTCCTTTGCCTAATTCACTTTCGACATTGAACCTGCATACATTAAATATTTCGTTCGTCTTACGATACTTTTCGATAATTCCTCTACAATTCATTAAACCAAAGCCGCTACCTTTATTCTTCTTTAGTTCTTCGGCATCTTCTCCCACCGACATTCCTATTTGTCCCGAATCATATACCTTTTCGCCAACAATGCGTGCAATATCTTCTTGAGACAATCCCATACCGGTATCTTCTATTGATATTTCCACATAATTATTTTCACCCTTAGCCTCTATTTTCACTATTCCGCCTTGTGGAGTATATTTACGGGCATTGTCCATTAAAGTATTTATCATGAACAGTGTCAACGCTCTATCGGCTTTCACAATTTCGTTCGTCTCTGCTATTTGTAGTGACTGTTGTTTCATTTCAAAAGTCTTGCGACCTTTAGCAACCACATCGAATAGCTCTGACAGGGGAAAGTTCTCTATATTTAAACTCAATGAACCTTGTTTTGTTTTTATCCAAAGAGCCAGAATGTCATTGTACTCATTTATTTTTGTGATAAGCTCATCTATATAAGCATATTTGTCTTTCCGCATCGTTTCGTTGGAAAAAAACTTATCAGCCATAAGTTTGCTCACTTCGTTAATCACTCTATCCATAAAAGGATTGATGCCATTGGCAATAGCCAAGCAGGCTTTCTTTACTAAGTTCTGTCGCTTGTTTTCACGAATGTGTTGTTCGTAAACGTAACGTTGTTTATCGAGGCGATGACGCTCATCGCTCAAAGAGATAAGCATTAATCCGTTGTTGAGCGTCCATGCAATGTAGGGAGTGATGATGTTGGCTAATGCCTTTTCATCTTTCGATAGTTTATGTTGCGAATATAGTTCTAGCTGCCCAATAGGATTAGTTTTATCCGGAACAGTCAGATTAAACACGGATTTTATTCTTTTATCCGCGACATCCTGTTCTTCGTTCTCTTCCGAGCCTACCGTTTTAATGCGGAATGAAGAGATACCAAAAAGGAGTTGCATATCTTCGAGATTAGCTAAAGAGATAGCACTTATAATATCCTCTTCGCTATTAGCATCCGACGGTATCGAAGCGGTAATCTTTTGACAAACATCGAGCGTCAACCTCAATCTTTCGATATGCTTTCGGTTACGTTGCTTAGAACGTGAGTTAAAAATCCAGAAAAGGAATATCAATAAAATTAATCCGATAAAGAAAGAGAGCGACACCATATTGAGTTTTTTATCTTCTTTCTCCAAAGCTTGATAGCGGCTTTCCAATTCCTTGTCCTGACGAGTATTATTAAGTATATCGAGCAATACATTGCGATTATAATCCGACCCGAGTTTCATACCCAAACCTGCGTACGATACGCTCAGTTGTTCCCTTATACGAGCTATCCATTCGGGAACAGTCTTCACTTCCTTGTGATTAATCCACGAAAGTTCTCGGCAAGCCGTGTTTTCTTGAGAATATAATTTCAACACATCTACACTATCATTTTCTCCGGTATAATAGCGTCGATGATGATAGTTGACGCAAGCCAAAGCGTGCGAGAGAGAATCTAAAGCTTCGGCATATTGTCCATGCGTATTATAGTATTGTCCGATAGAAACATAAGTGCCCGCTATCTGATATACATCTTCGTATTTCTTGAACTTTATTAAGGCTAATTGCGCCAACCTCAATGGCAATAAATCGCTCGATAAACAATAAGAATCTTTCAATAAGCGAAGGGCGTGCGGACGTTTTTCTTCCACTAAATTCATTATTATTTCATCGTTAAGAAGGTTAGAAAGACCTTGCAAAGCGTTTGCCTCAAAATAAATATAATCACTTCCCGAAGCTGTAAGCAGGGTAATTAATAATTCATCAAATTCTTTGAGCGATTGAGTTTCGTTAGAATTAGAACCTGTCAGCCCGGCAGAACCTTTGATATAGTGAGAATAAAGATATTGAGCGGTATCTGCCAAAAACGCTTCCGTTTCTTTAATCTCGTTTATAGAAGCAATCGCCTCGGGCTTCTGCTGCAAATAATAATAGTAGATTGCCGATACAATATTGAACTCCGACTTTGCGTAGTTGAGTCGCTTCGTTTCGTGAACATCTACAAAGAGTAAACTATCTTCGTTGATGCGCTTCATCCTCCTAATAGCACTATTGCGACTATCATAGTACTCTTTGTTCATCGCCGTACGTTGATATACTTTCATCAATCCTATATCCGCGATAAGTAATTCGAGTTCGTTGACCGTACAGTCATATACTTCGTGATATAATTTCACGGCCACTTCAAAATCCATCTGCATGAATCTACAAAAGCCTAAATTATTGCACGCTTCTGCCATTCCTTTGTCGTAATGGTTAGCCAATAAATAAGCATTTAGAGCTGTCTGATAAGAAGAATCTATATTTTTGTATCGAAGACTATACGCACGATTGTTGAGAGAGTCGAGCAAACGTACTTCGGTAGTTGGTGCCGTCTCACCACAAGAGAATGCTGTTGTAATGAACAATAGCAAGCATAAAACAAACAAGACAGGACGGGTCTTTTTCATTGCTAGTTAATCATAAAAAACATACTGAAAACTTTTCAAATAATGCTGAAGACTTTTAAAACCAACAGTATTATTTTAAAAGTCTTCAGTATTATTTAAAAGAACTAATTTATCCTACCAAAGCCGAGCCCATCAAGAAAGTAGCGGCTAAAGCTACAATAGCATAAAGTTCAGGGAATACGGCAAGAATCAATGTATTTCCAAATACGTTGTAGCCTTGACCGATAGCTGCAATACCATTAGCACAAACTTGTCCTTGACGGATGGCAGAGAACAGAGCAACTAAGCCCAACGCAATACCTGCGCCTAAAACTGCTGCAGCTTGAATAGCTGAAATTGCGGGAGTTAGTACGTTAAAGATACTTTGAAACATAAAATATCCGGCAAAACCATACAAACCTTGAGTACCGGGAAGAGCTGTTAACACTAGGAAGTTACCAAACGCGCTATCATTCTTTTTCAAAGCTCCAATAGCTGCGTTGCCGGCGATAGTTACACCATACGCACTTCCAATACCCGATAGACCAACCATAATTGCGATGCCAATATAGGCAATTAATAAATTCATTTCCATAACTTGATTTTTTATTTATTTGTTTTTAATTTTTAAACGGTTTGTATTCCTTTCCTCCTCCTTCGTAACCGGAATTCTTAAAGAACTCAACGAATGTCAGACGCATAGGATGTACCATAGCACCTAAAGCATTCATAAACATATTGATGGAATGGCCTATCAAAAAGATAAGTACCATCACTATCGGACCTGCTATTGCGTTGTCCGGACTCATTCCTACGGCTAATTCATTGAATACACTAGCCAAAATACCACCTGATAAACCTAGGGCAAACAGACGTACATAAGAAAGAATGTCACCCAACAGACCGGTAGCCATGTTGTAAGTATCCCAAAGTCCTAGTCCGATATTAAGAAATATATTCTTGCCCGGACTATTGAGCAGGTAAATCATAAGAGCAGCTACTCCCAAGATGACAAGATGTACAGTCCCTCCCATTGCTAATACGGAAGGAAGAGCAAAAGCAAAAGCAGTGCTCAACAAAACAATAATCCAACCGATAGTGGCTATTGCATACTTGAAACCAAATTGAATGGTTTGATTCACCGCCTTCAATGCCATACCAAAGATAATCTGAATAGCACCCAATATCAACGAGAAATTAAACATCCATTGATTGTCTTGAAAAAATAACTCCCTCATCTTTTGAAAGAAAGGAATGTCCGTGCCATAGAGATTGAAGCCAAAGAAAGTACCGGTAAGCATTCCGCAAAAGAAAGTGGAAATGCCTAGAATTTGCACCAAAGTAAGTATTGGTTTCATTGAGACACTAATATTCTTTGCCAGCATCTTGTAAAGAGTAACTCCTATCAACATAAACAATCCGTAGCCCGAATCGCCCAAACAAAGCCCAAAAAAGAGCATAAAGAAAGGTGCGAAAAATGGAGTTAAGTCAAGTTCATTGTATTTCGGAAGCATATATAACTTACAGATAGGTTCAAACAGACGGAAGAAACCTTTATTGTTCAATTCAATTGGAACATTATCTTCCGGCGTTGGGTTAGAGACCTCAAAATAAATATGCTGCGTTTCCAAATAGTTTACTATCTCCGGCGTTTTAGCAGCAGGTGCCCATCCTTGCAATAGCATCAATTTGTCTTCCACTGCCTTTTCTGTATTCAAGATTACCTTAGAAAACTCAATGTTTGAATGAGTATTTTTCAAAGCTTCTTCCAACGAAAGTAGATTTCCCTCTCCCAAATTCTGTAACTCCTTATCGGCTTCCTCAATCTTAGCACGAGTTTGCTCAACCAAGGCATTTACCTTACTCAACGAATAAGAAAAGGGCTTCACCGACTCTAATTCCACTTCAGGAAGTTCATTAGATTTAGTTATAGTAACAAAATAAGTTTTAGAACCTATCTTATTAATTTCTACTGCATTATACTCTTTAAAAGAATCTAAATCAAAATCGCTACCGGAGCTTATATAAAAATTTATCCGATACCCTGCTTCTTGCAAACGTTTTAGATCCGAAGGTTCAAAGTCGCCCCAAACCTCCATAGTCGTCTGTTCTTTCAAATACAATTGCAGCTGCTGATTTAATTGCGTCTTCTCTGCCAACAACGCCTCTACTTTATCCAAAGTTTGAAGTCCGCGAGTAGCATCCGCACCTTCCTCTTTATCTGTCACCTTTAAGCTAGTTAGCAATTTATGAGTAGCACTAATGCGGGAAGAAAGCTTAATATTTTCTTGCAATTCAGCATTATCGGGTGTTCCTTGCATCTTTTCGGCAATATGAACCACTCCTAATTCCCGAATATTCAGCAGGAACTCCTCATAATCTTTGTAGAAAACAAGGAAAGTAAACTTTTTCATTTTGGTAATCATGCCTCTACCTCCTTTCTTTTCTCCTGAAGAGATTTCAATATCTTTTGCGAAGATTTAGAGAGGTTCTCTTCGTCTTCCATAAATCGTTTTATCTTACGCAAAGCGTCTTGATAACCCGGTATCTGTACCTTTTCAAAAAGATTAACTTTTTGAGTAGTTTTTTTGCGTGCATGTTCAAGTAAATTCAGCTTAGCTAAAATAAATTCTCGTTCAATAGCTGTTTGCGCTAATTTCTTAAGCAAATGTATTCCGTCAGGATACCATTTAGGACTATTAAACAAACTAAAAGGACGAATCTCAAAGTCCACATTTTCTAACTGAGGAACTCTGACTCCGGCAATCTTCTTTATGCCAAGATGAACGTTACTTACTTTGATTAATGAAGCATCAAATTCATTCCAAAGCGCAAACATGGCTTCATAAGCTTGAATTTGTTTTTCAAGCTTCTCTTCCAATTCCACAGCTTCCTCTTTACATTTCTTAACGTCCATACGCAATGCGCTTTCCTTATTCTTAATGATAGGAAGCGTACGCACGCGAATTTTAAGTTGCTTTTCGAGTTGCTGAAGCGAAGTCTTATTATATTGAAATTTTATAGCCATAGTTATTTGAACTTACTTAGTCCAGTGTTCATCAATCAAATCTTTCTTTATATTCACTTCTTCGGGACGGAAATACTTTCCGAACAATCCCCACGTAACGTCTAACATTTCGGTAGTATCAAGATTAACATCGATAGCTAGCAGTTGAGTTGCGTAGTCTTTAGCAAAAGCCAAAGTACGCTCATCGTAATTGGTCAAATCGAAACCGTTCTCCATCTTTGTTTTTGCGTTTGCAGCATCAGCATATAGACGAACAGCGGCATTCATTACTTGTGGATGATCTTTACGAGTCTTCTTTCCGCTTACCAATTGCTTTAAGCGGGATAAAGAACGGAATGGATCTACAATAACTTTACCAATATCGCTGTCTCTACGCAAGAACAATTGTCCTTCCGTGATATATCCTGTATTATCCGGTACTGCATGCGTAATATCTCCTCCCGATAGAGTGGTGACGGCAATAATAGTAATAGAGCCGCCTTCGGGGAATTGAACTGCTTTCTCGTATATCTTTGCTAAATCGGAATAGAGTGAGCCCGGCATAGAATCCTTAGAAGGAATCTGATCCATACGATTAGATACAATAGCTAAAGCATCGGCATACGAAGTCATGTCGGTGAGTAATACAAGCACCTTCTCGTTATTTTTAACCGCAAAGTATTCGGCGGCAGTCAATGCCATATCCGGAATAAGCAGACGCTCAACAGGAGGATTTTCTGTTGTATTCACAAAGCTAACAATTCTATCTAATGCTCCTGCGTTGGAGAACACATTCTTAAAATAAAGGTAATCGTCGTTCGTCATACCCATACCACCAAGAATAATCTTATCTGTTTCGGCACGTAAAGCTACGTTTGCCATCACTTGATTAAACGGTTGGTCGGGGTCAGCGAAGAAAGGAATTTTTTGTCCCGATACCAGTGTATTATTTAAGTCGATGCCTGCAATACCGGTGGCGATTAGTTCCGAAGGTTGTTTCCTTCGTACCGGATTTACCGATGGACCGCCAATTTCTACTTCTGTTCCTTCAATCTGTGGTCCGCCATCAATTGGGTCGCCGAAAGCATTAAAGAAACGTCCGGCAAGTTGTTCACTAACTTTCAGTGTAGGAGCTTTTCCTAAAAACACTACTTCTGCGTTAGTGGGAATGCCTTCCGTACCTTCAAATACTTGCAAAGTAACTTCATCTCCCATAATCTTTACCACCTGAGCTAATTTACCGTTTACGGTCGCTAGTTCATCGTAGCCAATATCAGTAGCTTTCAGTGCGCAAGTAGCTTTGGTTATTTGATTTATCTTAGTATATATCTTTTGAAATACTTTTGTTGCCATAATCTATCTTCCTTTATCCGATTTTCTTTTCGGCGATTAATGAATCCAATTCCCTCTTATACTCCTCATACTTATCAGACTTAAATTCCGAATAGTTCATTTGTTTGCAGATATTAATCATCTTTTTGAAGTAATCCATGACTTCATTAAAGTTGTCGAAACCAAAGTCGGTATGACAAATATCAATCACCATATTTAAGATAACTTCTTGACGCTCCATTGGGGTCACTGCGTCTATATCATCGAACGCGTCTTGCTGCAAAATAACAAAGTCGATAAGTTCTGACTTCCAGAAAGTAACGTGATACTCTACCGGAACGCCATCATCGCCAAGAATGTTGATTTGTTCGGCAATTTCTTTACCTCTAAGTAAGCGAGTTTTCACTTCGTTTACTTTATCTATCCATTCTCCATTGATATGTTTCTGTATATATTCCTCAAACTCAGGATACTCCAAATATTTAGAATATGAATCTATCGGATTCACGGCAGGATAACGTTTTCTGTCTGCTCGTTCTTGCTCTAACGCATAAAAACAACGAGCAACTTTCTTTGTATTTTCCGTTACCGGTTCTTTTAAATTACCGCCTGCGGGAGAAACTGTTCCTATAAAGGTAATAGAACCTGTCTCACCATTATTTAAAGTAACATATCCGGCACGACCATAGAAGTTAGAGATGATAGAAGAAATATCCATTGGGAAAGCATCCGGTCCGGGCAATTCTTCCATACGATTAGACATTTCACGCAAAGCTTGCGCCCAACGAGAAGTAGAGTCCGCCATCAATAATACCCTCAACCCCATTGCACGATAAAACTCTGCCATTGTCATTGCGGTATAAACTGAAGCCTCACGAGCCGCAACCGGCATATTGGAAGTATTTGCCACAATAATGGTTCGTTCAATTAGATTGCGTCCCGTATGTGGGTCAATTAAGTGAGGAAACTCTGCGAAGATTTCAACAACTTCGTTCGCCCGTTCTCCGCAAGCTGCCATAATTACGATATCGGCTTCTGCTTGTTTAGATATAGCGTGCTGAAGCACTGTTTTTCCTGTACCAAACGGACCGGGAATAAAACCGGTTCCACCTTCTACTATCGGGTTTAGCGTATCGATAACTCTTACTCCGGTCTCCAATAGTTTGAAAGGTCTTGGCTTTATCTTGTAATTCGTCATAGCCTTCTTCACCGGCCATTTCTGAATCATATTCACATTAATGTCATTACCGTCTTTATCTGTCAGCACAGCTACCGTTTCTTCAATGGTATAATCGCCTTCCTTTGCCAACGACTTAACGGTATAAGTTCCCTGAAAAACGAAAGGGACCATAATCTTCAATGGTTGAAAATTCTCGTCTACTTGTCCCAGCCATGCAGAAGCTTTCACTTGATCGCCAACTTTTGCCAAGGGAATAAAATGCCATTTTTTTTCTTTATCTAAAGGGAAGGTATATTCTCCTCGTTTAAGGAACACACCCTCCATCTTATCCAAATCATTTTGCAAGCCATCGTAATTACGTGAAAGCATACCCGGACCTAAAGTTACTTCTAACATATGTCCCGTAAACTCTGCTTCTGCTCCGACTTTCAATCCGCGTGTACTTTCAAATACTTGCACGTACACATTAATCCCTACAACTTTAATCACCTCTGCCATTAATCTGTCGCCGCCGGTTGAAATATAACAAATTTCATTCTGCGAAACAGGTCCGTCAACAATGAGAGTGACCATGTTGGCTATAACGCCATTAACAGTTCCTTTTGTTGCCATATATATTTTTATTTATTACTTAAATTCAGCAGGAATTTGCACATCGTTCTTCAAAGACTCTATAATCTTGCGGAACAACTCTCTTCCTTTTTCCTTATCTAAAGATATCCAACGCTCAATCATTTCCAATCTCAACAGAAAAGCGAATAACTTCTCTACCGTGAAATAATCAAAGAAAGCGGCATCTTCTATCCAATTCCATTTGAGCATATCAATTTTCTTCTCTCTTTCCACCAATTCTACCGTCTCACTTATACGGAGTAAAGGTTCAAAATAATCTATTACTCCTTGAAGTCCAAAGTCTCGAGCATTAGAAGTGCGTATAGCTTCGCAGACTTCTGTCTGTCCCACAATATTGGGAGCTACTTCTACTTTGTATTTTCGAGCAGTATAAGCCGTCAATAAATTATTAATGTTTAAATTGAGTTCAAACCACGAAGAGACAAACTTATTCTTGCAATTCATAGCATAGTCATAATAGTAACTAGCCAAGCTGTTGGTTGGCATAAATGACTCGTCTGCGTTGGATTGGAAATAAACAGAAATAAAAGAAGAAAGGTACGAGGGAATATTCTTGCTGCCTGCGTCTCCCTCTTTTACCGAAGTAATAAGAGCATTCAACTCCTCCGCAGAATAATTTCCCCGTGAATCTATATTCGCGTCTTTATTATTCAACAGTTTAAGAATGTTCGCATTATCGAACTTAAGATAAAACAAGTCTACCAACTTCTTGTCTTCATTCGAAAGGTCAGCATACAATTCTGTTTTGAAGTTAGCAACCGAGTAAGTCAGCTTTCCATCTTCCAACGAAAGTTCCGGCAATCCGGCTACTAAACAATAGTATTTACTCATGACCAACGCTTAAAACAACATTTCAACTAGTTGCGGACGAAGGAAAGACTTGAAATAATTTTCAAACTCCTCTGTTCCGAAATTCACCTTATAAGAACCATCGGCGGGAGAAATAGAAAATAAAGTTTTCATTCCATTCACTTGCTCAATCTTGACTTCTTTATCTAATAAGTTCTTAGCTTTAGAAGCAAAATAGTTAGTTAAAGTTTTGGCATCGGGAGTAGAAATAACGATGGGTTCATTACTAGACCATTTAGAAGCAAGCGAAAGTATAAAGTTGTTTAGATAATCTTTGTCTTGAACGAAATCTTTCACAGACTGAGCTATAATTTTATCATTTAGCAGAGAAGCTATTTCTGATTTCAACGCATTTACCGACTGTCCGGCAAACATTTTTAGCTCTGATTTCGTGTTCTCATTTAATTCATTAGCCGATTTATGAGCATCGGCAATAATTGAATTAGCTTCTTTTTTAGCTTCGTCAATTATTCGTTGTGCCTCATCTTGAGCGTTCTTAATAAGTTTTTGTGCTTCTTCGTTTCCTTTTTCCACACCTTCATGGTAAATCTTATCAGTAAGCTCTTGAATCTTATTTTCCATATTCACAGATATTTTAAGGGGTTTGTATTCTCTTATTCTCATTTCCGAGAATCTTGCCAAAGATACAAAACTCAATCAGAATAAAAGAATTTATAATAGAAAAAGTAAGGAATGGTATAGAATTAAAAACAGACTTACGAAAAGATTATCCGCAAGTCTGTTTTTAAAGAGTCTAATTTATTAAAAAAAATTAAGCAAATACTTCGCTTCGCTCAATGTATGCAATAACATCTCCTTTTCTAACCGTTGAGCCTTGAGTAGCACAAACTTCCACTACTCTTCCGGTAAAGTTACTCATTACTTTCTCTTGCTCTCCCCATGGAGTAGCTATATAACAAAATGCTTCATCGTGCTGATACTTACGCCCAATAAACGGAGAAGTAGAGGGTCCTTCTATCGATACTTCCCATAATACTTGTCCGTTGTCCGGTGCAATGATTGGATCGGCTTTGATGCGTTTCAGTTTCTTTATATCTTCTTCCGAGAAACCATTCTTTGCCATTGAAGCATCTTTGGCTCGTAGCAAATCTTCTTCAAAACGTGTCTTAGCTACACCCGACTTTAAGTCTCTATATTGACGGTCGTGCATTGCCAATTCAAACAATTCTTCATCGTCATGCCCGTAGTCCCAATGATTCTCGTCCATCTCTTTGCGATAAACATCCAACTCATCGGGATAATTCGATTGTGGGTCTTCGTTAGAGAACTCATATCCTTTAGAATGAGCAAGCTCTATTATTTCGGGAGCTAGTTCTCCGGGAAGTTTTCCACTCTTGCCTAAAATCATATCCCAAGTATGATTATCTATCATTGTCCAACGTTCTTCCCCCTTTATCAGTTGCATGAGATTCATCAAAGCTACGTTTTTGACATATTGACTAAAAGGTGTCACTAAAGGAGGATAGCCTAATTTAGGCCATACGTATGCCACTTCATCGAAGAGCATTACTACCAAATCGTCTATCGCAAGTTCCGGTTTACCTTGTCCTTTTAAAATCATATTAATGCCCGAATGGACTCCTTTCAAGTCCGACATCATAGAACCCATCATGCCTCCCGGAAGTCCACAACCTAACAAAAGAGAAGAAGTATGTTTATTGCTGGCGTCCATGAAGTAACCTAGGAAGTCATCAATAAACTCTTGAGTCATGCTTCGAGCTTTCATATAAGCCTTCATGTTGATTTCAGGAACTTGGAATCCTGCGTCTTTTAGCATTGCTTGTACAGAAATAACATCGGGATGAATCTTTCCCCACGATATAGGTTCCATTGCCACATCTATAATATCCGCTCCATTTTCACACACTTCCAACATAGAAGCCATTGATAAGCCCGGACCTGAATGCCCATGATATTGAATAATTATCTCTGGATGCGCATCTTTAATTGCCTTCACTAATTTGCCCAACATTACCGGCCGACCTATGCCTGCCATATCTTTTAGACAAATCTCTGTTGCGCCTGCCGCAATCAATTTGTTTGCTATATTAGTATAGTATTCCACCGTGTGCACAGGCGAGAAAGTTATACAAAGCGTAGCTTGCGGAATCATCCCTGCTTCCAACGCATATTTAATAGAGGGAATAATATTCCTAACATCATTGAGTCCACAAAAGATGCGGGTAATATCCACTCCTTGAGCTTTCTTTACCTTATACATTAACTTTCGTACATCAGAGGGAACCGGATACATTCGCAAGCCATTAAGACCTCTATCAAGCATGTGAGTTTGTATGCCCGCATCGTTAAAAGGCTTAGTAAACGTGCGAACTGCCTTATTAGGATCTTCGCCACAAAGTAAGTTTACTTGTTCAAATGCTCCTCCGTTAGTTTCTACCCTAGCAAAACAACCCATTTCTATGATTAGAGGCGCAATCTTTGCCAATTGGTCTGCACGCGGTTGATATTTGCCCGAAGATTGCCACATATCTCGATAGACGAGACTGAATTTAATTTCTTTTTTCATGATTATTTAAAGATATTATTAAGGTCTACATTCTTCGTACAAATATAACGAATAAGCATTAATTACCTAACCATATTACCTTTATTTTATAATACAAATATATGTTATATACCATATTAACACAAAAAAAGAGTTTTTCAATACTCAAGAGCTTACTAAATGATATTTCCTTTATTCGTTCAACAATGTCTGCACAATTCTTTCTGCTGCTCTTCCATCCCATCTTTCGGGCAAACTGCTTTCCTTCCATTCTCCACGCATTAGTTTCTTCAAAGCATTACTTAAAGCTTCAGCATTTTCTCCTACTAGTTCGTTTGTTCCTATGCTACAAGTTTCGGGATGTTCGGCATAGTTACTTAATGTTATGCAAGGTGTGCCCAAGAATGTAGCTTCTTCGGCTATATTTCCGGAATCGGTTACAATCGCTTTTGCTTTACTCATTAAATATCCAAATGTAAGGTAGCTTTGCGATGGCAATAGATGTAAATTAGGAGCTTCAATACCTAAATCTTTTATCTTATTACGTACATAAACATGTAGAGGAGCTACAATAGGAATTCCTTGTGATTGAGTAATCAAAGTATTCATTAATTGCTTAAACGATTCTTCGTCGTTAAGCAAAGAGTGCTTGTTGAGCGTTAGTAATATATAGCCTTGATTCTTCAACCCAAGTATATCGAAACTAATTGGTTTTACCAATCGATTGCGATTGTATCTAAGCGTATCCATTAATATGTTTCCTACAAAATAAACGTGTTCACTACCTGCCCCACTCTGATTGAGATTGCGATTAGCTATCATGCCCGCGGTAAATAAATAGTCGGATAAGCCATCGGTTATCATTCGATTAATTTCTTTAGGCATATCCATATCAAAAGAACGAGTACCGGCAACTAAGTGAGCTACTTTCACGTTTTTCTTTTTTGCTACGATAGCGCAAGCCATAGTGGAAGTTAAATCGTCGACAACTAATACTATATTTACCGGATTCTCTTCTAATTCCTTTTCAAAAGCAAACATTATTCCTCCGGCACGTTCCGATAGATTATCGTGACCAACGCCTAGATAAACGTCCGGCTCTTTCATTCCTAAATCGGAATACAAAGAAGGTTCTAAACTTATATCCTCTTTAAGTCCTGTGTATATCAGTCTATATGATATGCTTTTACCTTCTTCTTTTGCCTTGTTTATAGCTCTGACGATAGGTGCTATCTTCATAAAATTAGGACGTGCGCCCGCAATAATACTTATTTTCATGTCTGTTGATAGATATTTCTTCAACAAAAATACTATTTCTTTTAGTTATTTCGTTACTTTGCAGACAAAAATTAAAGATATGCCCACTTTTGTTCAGATACTAGAGTTCATAGGAACATTTGCATTCGCTATTAGCGGCATTCGCTTGGCTTCCGCTAAACGATTCGATTGGTTTGGAGCTTACGTAGTAGGTTTAGTCACGGCAATAGGTGGAGGTACTATCCGTGACTTATTATTAGATATTACTCCTTTTTGGATGACTAACCCTATTTATTTAATTTGTTCGGCATTAGCTTTATTTTTTGTCATTCTCTTCGGCAAGAATTTGATTCATCTTCACAATACTTTTTTCGTGTTCGATACCATTGGTTTGGCTCTATTTACGGTTGTCGGTGTAGAAAAGACACTTGCGCTGGACTATCCTCTTTGGGTTGCTATCGTTATGGGAAGTATTACGGGAGCAGCGGGAGGCGTTATACGCGACATCTTTATTAACGAAATTCCGCTAATATTCCGCAAAGAGATATACGCCATGGCCTGTGTGATAGGCGGAATAGTCTACGGCATCTGCCATTGGTTTAGTTTAGACATCGTATTTACTCAATGCATGAGTGGTTGTAGTGTATTTGTTGTAAGAATGCTTGCCGTGAAATATAATATCTGCCTACCTATATTAAAAGGTGGGGATAAAGAGTAAATCTACAGAAAATAAATCTTTAGAACTGTTCTAGCACTTTAATACGCTTTTCAATGGGTGGATGTGTAGAGAACAAGCCACTTAGACCGCTAAGCGCGCTCTTTGCTTGCTTACCCGGATTCTGAATAAACAGTTGCGCAATATCTTCTCGCTTCACGGCTTCAATATCGGGATCGACAGATATTTTTCTTAACGCATTAGCTAGAGCAAGAGGATTCTTTGTCATCTCTGCTGAACCTGCATCTGCTAGATATTCTCTTTTACGGGATATAGCAAAACGCATAAGAGTAGCAAAGAAATAACCTATCGCGGCTACTATCATCGCCAAAATCATGATAATCATTCCGCTATTGTTTTTATCGTCTCTGCTTCGAGTGAACGACGAATAGTAAGCGGAGCGCAATGCCATCTCGGCAATCATGGAAAAGATTCCGACGAAGACGATAGATACAATAAGTAATCTTACGTCACGATTACGGATATGCGATAATTCATGAGCTATCACCGCTTCGAGTTCCGCATCATCGAGCTTATCTATAATACCTTTAGAAAGGGTTACCGTATAAGTGCTGTTATTTATTCCGCTGGCATAAGCATTTAAAGAGTCATCGTAGATAATGTTTACTTTAGGCATTTTCATACCTTGGCTCATACAAAGGTTTTCTACTAAGTTGTACACTCGTTTATTCTCTTTTCGTTCTAAAGGTTGCGCTCCCGTAGCCGAATTGATGATACTCGTGTTGGCAAAATAGGCAATGAGGAACCATACCAACACGCCACCTATTACATAAGGTATAATTTGGATAAAGAGGCTTATCACTAGTTCTTGGGTATCTCCATACTCACTTTCGACCGAGAAAGCAGTCAGTAGATAACAAAACAAATAGACTAAGCCCACTACTAAGCAAGGAAAAAGCAGCAGTAAGAGCAGCGAACGAAAGTTGTTTCTGCTCTTCTGCGTTTGTATGCCAACGTATTGCATTTGTATGATTGAATCTTATTAGAATTTGATGTTGGGTGCTTGATCTAAGCTGGCTCTTTGGTCTACGCCTAAGTCGAACATCATTTCCTTATGGAAACCAAACATTCCGGCAAGCAGATTAGACGGAAAAGATTGTACAGCATTGTTTAATTCTTTAGTAGCAGAATTGAAGTAACGGCGCACGGAAGAAAGTTTGTTTTCGATGTCCGACACTTCTTCTTGAAGTTGCAAAAAGTTCTGATTAGCTTTCAAGTCAGGATATGCTTCAAGAGTTATCTTAAAACCTGACAAAGCAGAACTTAATGTATTTTCTGCTACTATCTTTTCGTCTATTGTCTTTGCGTTAATAGCACCGTTGCGTGCATTTATCACTCTTTCAAAAGTTTCCTTTTCGTGTCCTGCATATCCTTTTACTGTTTCTACCAATTGAGGCACTAAATCGTGTCGTTGCTTTAGTTGAACATCTATATCCGCAAAAGCATTTTCTCTATTGTTACGTAGTCTCACAAGGGAGTTGTACATCGAAGCTATCATAATAGCTAATACCACTACAATACCTAAAATAATCAATGAAGTTACCATCCTTTTTAATTTTTAATTATTGAATTCGCCTCAAAGATAATACTATATTAAATAAAATGGTTCTCATAGGCTCTAAAAAACATTAACAAGCTGTGAAAGTTTCAGTTTGACAGTTTGCCCCCTATCTATTGCTAATTTGTCCCCCTTTTCCTTGAATAACTCTTCGTAACATTGCATTATACAAAACGAATAAAAGAGTCGTTAATCAACTAAAAATGTGTATGTATGAAAAGTGTAAGTTTTAAAAAAGATTTATTGGGAGTACAAGAAGAGTTACTCCGATTTGCTTACAAACTAACTGCTGATAGAGAAGAAGCAAATGATTTATTGCAAGAAACGTCCCTAAAGGCACTGGATAATGAAGAGAAGTATATACCTGACACTAACTTTAAAGGATGGATGTATACAATTATGCGAAATATATTTATCAATAATTACCGTAAAATAATACGTGACCAAACGTTCGTAGACAAAACGGATAATCTTTATCATTTGAGTTTACCACAAAATTCCGGCTTCGACAGTTCCGAAGGAGCTTACGACATAAAAGAGATTCATCGTATCATGAATATGCTTCCTAAAGAATATAAAATTCCATTTGCTATGCACGTGTCCGGATTCAAATACAGAGAAATTGCCGATAAGCTAGACTTGCCGTTAGGTACGGTAAAAAGTAGAATATTCTTTACGAGACAGAGATTGCAAAATCAATTAAGAGATTTTGTTTAATCAAATCAGTTTAACTAAAATGAATATGATTCTGTAGATATTGTTTGCTTTAAAAATATTACTGAAGACTTTTGAAATAATACTGTTCATTTTTAAAATAATACTGAAGACTTTTTTAAGTCTTCAGTAAATTATAGACGGGGAATGCTTCGCCTAAAATTAATTCAATCTATATTTATGAAGAAACAACATAAGTCATCACAAAATCGGAATACACTTGATAGTGTACAATATGTTGTTTGGCTCTTGTTTTTTGGGTAGATTTAGCGATAAAGCTTCCCTCCTTTTCGGGAACAAATGCTTCGATATGAATATCTCTTAGCAACTCCACTTCCTCGTTGCCTAATAGTTTGTAGATAGTCTCCTTGGCAGACCAATGCAACAATAAATGGCATATTTCGTTTGCCTTCACAAGCTGATTTTCTTCGCTTGGCTGCATAAACTTACTACGCACTTTGCCAACCCTATTGCTATGTTGCTCTATATCAATACCTACTTCTTCTGTGGGATGCAGAATAACAGCCACATAACCACGTGTATGCGAAATACTTATATGATAAGAATCATCTACAAGATAAGGTTTTCCGTTGGGTAGATAAGTTATTTCTTTTTCTTCTCCGCACAAAACAGAGAGCAATATCCTCACCGAAAGCCATTCTTGCCGACGCTTATCTGACGAAAAAGCAGCCAAACTTGCACGATAAAGTTCCGGCTTTGAGCACAGACTAAGTAATTCGTCTACACTTTCCTCTATTCTCCAAATTCCACGGTGTAAGTTGCCCTCCTTATATTGTTGATAAATAGCCATTACCTGCTCCTATAAGTTTCCATCAGCCTAACTACATCCTTTCGTATGTATTCCAAGACAGGTGCTATAGAATCTGCATTGGGAACTGAGTTGAAATAAAGCGAAGCATTAAAGAAATAAGAGTTACTATCGGTTAATGCTAATTGCAACGGAGTAGCCACATTGCCTTGTATATCGTAGAGAATGCCATAAACTCTCGAAGAATCATTTGCATAAAGGTGTTCCTTAATAGCAGTAGCCATTTCGGTATGCTGATAAACTAGTCGATGACTCTCTTCCGCTACAATGGAAAAATCAATCGGTTCTATCCGATGCCAAGTGCAATACAATTGAGCATTCAATGCAGGGTAAGTTATATTACAAAAGTATTCGTTCTTTTTTGTTTGCTGAGAGGAGAATTTTGCTTGATTCGATACATCAAAACGAAAAGGAACAGTATCTGTCGAAAGCGTATAAACCGGTGTGGGCAGTGTTTCCGTAGAAGTTTTGGTAGTTGTTTGAGTTCCATTGCACGCAACAACGAATAAAACAAACAGCAATAAGGTGTAGCCCGCCATAAATAGGCTATGCTTCTTTTTTGTCTTCATTGATTGTCAATTTTACTTTTAAGATACGGCGGTCGTCCATTTCGAGTACTTCAAACAAACATCTTCCATACGTTAGTTTCTCGTGTAGAGCCGGGAACTCTCCCTTTATTTCCAATAATAGCCCGGCAAGCGTATCAGCCTCTTCGGCTATAGGTTCCAACTCTTCGGCACTCAATTTGGTTATTTTATAGAAATCGGCAAGTTGAGTCTTAGCTTCAAACACATAAGTTGTGTTATTTAATTTAGAGTACGTACGTTCTTCCGTATCGTATTCGTCACGAATTTCACCCAATATCTCTTCTATAATATCTTCCATCGTAATAATTCCCGATGTTCCGCCAAATTCGTCCACCACAATAGCAATGTGCGTCTTCATTGTTTGGAAGTCTCGAAGCAAATCATCAATCATTTTTGTTTCGGGAACAAAGTAAGCCGGACGAATCAATGATTGCCAACGAAAGTTATCCCCCTTGTTGAGGTGTGGCAACAAATCTTTGATATACAACATACCTTTTATGTTGTCGTGCGAACCGGAATAGATAGGAATGCGAGAATAAGCATTATCTATAATACACTTCAATACTTCTTTAAAAGTTGATTTTATATCTAAATCGACCACGTCGAGACGAGAAGTCATAATCTCTTTTGCCGTCTCCGCTCCAAAACGAATAATACCTTCAAGGATATTATTTTCTTCGGATATCTCACTTTTGTCTGTCAACTCCAATGCTTGAGACAAGTCGTTAACCGAGATATTATAGTTCTTCTTGGCGATACACTTATTCACTAAAAAGGTAGAATGCACTAACAAAGAGGATATTGGCTTAAATATTGTTCTAAGCACATAAATAACAGGAGCTGCTATTCTGCTAAACTTTAAAGTGTGCTGGGCTGAATATATTTTAGGCATAATCTCCCCAAAGAGCAAAAGCAAGAAAGTTAATATCACTGTGACAATCAAGAATTCTAATATTTCCGAATTACCAAAGTCGACCACGCTTGCAAAGAAATAATTACAAAGCATAATGATAGTGACATTCACGAAGTTATTAGATATGAGAATGGTTGCCAACAATCGTTCCGAGTCAGCTAATAAAGATTCTATCTTTGTATCAGCAACGTCATTGTGTTGCTCTATATCGAGCAAATCGGAAGGAGAAAGAGAAAAGAAAGCAATCTCTGAAGCAGAGACGAAACCCGAGGCAAATAACAGCAACACAGCTAATAATAAAGCTATAATTGCGCCAAAAGAAGGGGAAGTAACGGTTATACCGTCGAATAAAGATGCCAATTGGTACAGATACGAGTCAGGGTCCAAGGAATTGGGTTTTAGTTAAACAATCGTTTTAAGAAAGGGTAAACATTTTATTTACCCCTTTCTTTATATTCATTAAAATGGTAAATCGTCAGCAGGATTACTTTGTGGAGCAACTGAAGCTGCGGGAGCAGAAGCCTGTTGAGGAGCATAAGTACCCGATTGTCCGTTAGACTTGGCACTTAACATTTCCATATTATCAGCAAAAATCTCTGTCACATAACGTTTCACTCCATTAGGGTCATCGTAAGAACGAGTTCTTATCTTGCCTTCAATATATAGTTTATCTCCTTTATGAACATACTTTTCAGCTACTTCTGCCAAACCACGCCATAACACTATATTATGCCATTCTGTTCTTTCAGGAACTTGCGTACCATTCGCCAAAGTATAAGCTCTATCGGAAGTTGCTAACGTTAGATTAGCTACAGCCACGCCACTATCAAGGTATCTTACTTCAGGGTCTTTCCCTACATTTCCTATTAATATTACTTTATTGACAGACATCTTTTTTTATTAAATTGATTTACAACCGGCAAAAATAAGTAGAATTCAATTAGTAAGCAAGTGTTTAGAGATAATATTTTTCAAAGAAATTATGAACAAGCTTAGATACCGCATAATCTTCCATTTCTTCTTTCTTTATTTTAAGGTAAGAAGAAAAAGAATGGGAATTTTCGGGCAATATCACCTCATAGAAGTTAGCATAGATAATTCGATGAGATAACACGTGCTTCACATTGCGACTTACACAATGTATTTCGAAACTTTCGCCTTCCATAAACATATTTTTCAAAGCCGGATTGGAATACAATTCTTCATCGCTTATCGCTATTTTTGTTTCTATTAAAGGCAATTCAAAAAGGTTCTTCCAAATATCATTCTCCGTCCTTCTGTTTAAAAAGGTATATGCGCCCATGCGTACATATATATAGTAAAAATATCTATTAGTAACTTTCACGCTATGCCCCTTTACCGGATATAAATTGACAGCTCCTTTTTGTAAAGCAACGCAACTATCAGATAAAGGACAAGAAAGGCAATTCGGCGAAGCAGGCGTACATTGCAAAGCTCCAAAATCCATAATTGCTTGATTATAGATTGCAGGACGTTTTTCATCCAATAGCTCGGTTGCTAAAGCAGCGAAAAGTTTCTTTCCCTCCGACGAATCTATTGGCGTATCTATACCCATCCAACGCGACAATACTCTATACACATTACCATCAACTACCGCATAAGGAAGATTGTAAGCAAACGAACAAATAGCCGCAGCCGTATATTCACCCACTCCTTTTAAAGAAAGAACTTCGGCATACGTTTTAGGAAATTCAGCCATCATGCTTATGCTCTTTGCCGCAGCATGAAGATTACGCGCACGTGAATAATAACCCAAACCCTGCCAATATTTCAGCACTTCATCTTCCGTTGCTCTCGATAATGTTTCCACATTAGGGAAACGAGTAACAAAGCGTACAAAATAATCATATCCTTGAGCAACTCGTGTTTGTTGTAATATTATTTCCGAAATCCATATTATATAAGGATCAGAAGATTCTCTCCATGGAAGCTCACGCTTATTCTCTTTGTACCAATTAATTAATACCTGTTTTAAATCATTCAATGCTTACCATATTAAAAGTTCGGCTACAAAAATACGCTATTTATACAAAAGAAAGGCTATAAAGGGGAGTCTACTTACTTTTTTATAAAAATGTTTAGGATATATTTTTTTGAGAACTGAAAAAGCTATATATTTGCATTCCAAAAAATTAAGAACAAAGTATAATTATTATTTTAAGCAAAAATGACAAAAGCTGATATTGTAAACGAAATTGCAAAGAAAACTGGAGCAGAAAAGCTTGAGGTGCTTAAGACCGTTGAAGCATGCATGGAGGTTATTAAAGAATCTCTTTCAAAAGAAGAAAATGTATATCTCCGTGGATTCGGCAGTTTCGTAGTTAAGAAAAGAGCTCAAAAGACTGCTCGTAACATCTCAAAGAACACGACTATCATTATCCCTGAGCACAACATCCCTGCATTTAAACCTGCAAAAACATTCACTATTGCTGTGAAGAAATAGTAAACGATAAAAAACAAGAGTATTAATCCATAAAATTTTGAAGCTATGCCAAGCGGAAAGAAGAAAAAAGGACACAAGATGTCCACACATAAGCGTAAAAAAAGACTTAGAAAAAACAGACATAAGAGTAAAAAATAAATTTTAGTCTGAATGACAAAATAAAGAACAAACTTGTGAAGCTATTGTCTTTCGAGTTTGTTCTTTGTTTAATTGGGAATCCGATAAACAATAGACCTCGTTCTATGTTCATCTTTTAGTTAAATAAAAAAAAAGGAAATACCGTGACAAGCGAACTAGTAGTAGACGTACAGCCCAAAGAAATATCCATTGCGCTTCTTGAAGACAAGAACTTGGTGGAGCTTCAAAAAGAAGGAAGAAATATTTCTTTCTCCGTGGGCAATATGTATTTAGGCCGCGTTAAGAAATTAATGCCCGGACTAAATGC
The DNA here is from genome assembly GCA_036655555.1 of Bacteroidaceae bacterium. Lineage (GTDB taxonomy): Bacteria > Bacteroidota > Bacteroidia > Bacteroidales > Bacteroidaceae > Bacteroides. The sequence goes on from JAVVPX010000001.1 coordinate 65,257, forward strand.
TTGCTTCGTGGATGTTGGTTACGAAAAAGATGCTTTCCTTCATTACTTAGACTTAGGACCTCAATTTAACTCTCTTGAAAAGTATCTCAAACAAACTTTAAGCGATAGAAAAAAACTAAATCCTATCTCAAAAGCAACACTACTACCCGATATAGAAAAAGACGGAACTGTCTCTAGTACATTAAAAGTCGGTCAAGAAGTTGTTGTACAAGTCGTAAAGGAACCAATTTCTACAAAGGGACCAAGATTAACGTGCGAATTATCTTTCGCAGGAAGATATTTGGTATTAATCCCTTTCAATGATAAGGTTTCTGTTTCGCAAAAAATAAAATCAAGCGAAGAACGTGCCCGATTAAAACAGTTACTACAAAGCATCAAGCCAAAGAATTTTGGTGTAATCGTGCGTACTGTTGCCGAAGGAAAACGTGTAGCAGAACTTGATTCTGAACTTAAAGTATTGTTAAGACATTGGGAAGAAAGCATTACTAAAGTACAAAAGGCAACTAAATTCCCCACCATGGTATATGAGGAAACTTGCCGTACAGTAGCCCTGCTTCGAGACCTCTTCAATCCTTCGTTTGAAAATATCTATATCAACAACGAAGTTGTTTTTGAAGAAATTAAAGATTACGTCACTTTGATAGCACCTGAGCGTGCAGATATCGTAAAACTTTATAAGGGCGAACTTCCCATTTACGACAATTTTGGTATCACCAAGCAAATCAAATCATCCTTTGGGAAAACTATTTCCTATAAGAGTGGAGCTTACTTAATTATTGAGCACACCGAGGCACTTCACGTAGTAGACGTGAACAGCGGAAACCGTGCAAAAGGAGCTAATGGGCAAGAAGGAAATGCGTTAGACGTAAACTTAGGCGCAGCAGATGAGTTGGCGCGCCAACTACGTTTAAGAGATATGGGCGGTATCATTGTTGTTGATTTTATAGATTTGAACGAAGCTGAGAATAGACAAAAACTATACGAACGTATGTGCTCTAATATGCAATTAGACAGAGCAAAGCACAATATTCTACCACTCAGTAAATTTGGTTTAATGCAAATAACGCGACAAAGAGTACGTCCGGCTATGGACGTTACCACTAGCGAAAATTGCCCTACCTGCTTCGGCAAAGGAATTATCAAACCATCCATTCTATTCACAGATACTTTAGAGAGCAAAATTGATTATCTAGTTAATAAGTTGAAGATTAAGAAATTCTCGCTACACATCCACCCATATATCGCAGCCTTCGTTAATCAGGGATTAGTATCTCTAAAACGTAAATGGCAGATGAAATATGGATTTGGAATAAAGATTATCCCTAGTCAAAAACTCGCTTTTCTACAATACGAATTTTATGATTCTAATGGAGAAGAGATTGATATGAAAGAGGAAATCGAAATTAAATAAAACAGAAGTGCTCCCATTAAGTTATACAAAAACTTTTGGGAGCATTCCTTTTGTAATAACCTGAAGTTGGTTGACTGTTTTCTGCCTTAAAACACTTTATTTCATTAGCTCAAACACTTGCGACGATTAGTTTATCTGTCTTTTCCTAGCTATTCATAGTAAGACTTTGCAAAATGTTTTGTACTTTTGTCCCTATTATTGAGTTAATACACTACAAAATGAACATATTAGAGCTAAGTGAACAGGAAATAATCAGACGCAATAGCCTGAACGAACTACGGGAATTAGGCATCGAGCCTTATCCTGCTGCAGAGTACATAACAGATGCTTTTTCTACTAACATAAAAGCTGATTTCAAAGAAAACGAAGAACCTCGTATTGTAAAAATTGCCGGACGTATGATGAGCCGACGCGTTATGGGAAAAGCTTCGTTCATTGAATTACAAGATTCCAAAGGACGCATTCAAGTCTATATTACTCGCGATGATATCTGTCCGGATGAAAATAAGGATTTGTATACCACTGTTTTTAAACGGTTGCTCGACTTAGGCGACTTTATTGGCATCGAAGGCTTTGTGTTCAAAACACAAATGGGAGAAATCAGCGTTCATGCCCAAAAGCTCACCGTATTAGCTAAATCTATCAAACCACTCCCTATTGTAAAATACAAAGACGGAGTAGCTTACGATTCTTTTGAAGATCCTGAACTTCGCTATCGCCAACGCTATGTAGACCTTGCCGTAAACGAAGGCATTAAAGATATATTTATTAAACGAAACAAAGTGTACACTTCCATGCGTGAATATTTCAATGCGGAAGGCTACATGGAAGTGGAAACACCTATTTTACAATCTATACCCGGAGGAGCTTCTGCCCGTCCGTTCATTACTCATCACAATGCACTCGACATTCCACTTTATCTGCGTATTGCCGATGAGCTTTATCTTAAGCGTCTCATCGTAGGAGGCTTCGAAGGAGTGTATGAATTTGGAAAGAACTTTCGTAATGAAGGAATGGATCGCACGCACAATCCTGAATTTACTTGTATGGAAATATATGTTTCGTACAAAGATTACAATTGGATGATGCGCTTTACCGAAACGATGCTTGAGAAAATATGCTTAGACGTAAATGGTAACACAGAAGTGAAAGTGGGCGAAAATATGATTAGTTTTAAAGCACCTTTCAAGCGTGTAACCATGATAGATTCTATCAAAGAATTTACCGGATTCGACATCAATGGAATGGATGAAGAACAATTGCGCGAAGTGTGCAAAAAACTAAATATGGAGATTGACAACACCATGGGAAAAGGTAAGTTAATTGATGAAATCTTTGGGGAAAATTGCGAAGGGAAGTACATTCAACCAACTTTCATTACCGACTACCCTATCGAAATGTCACCTCTAACTAAACGTCACCGTAATAATCCGGAATTGACCGAACGATTTGAATTGATGGTCAATGGCAAGGAATTATGTAATGCTTATTCTGAATTAAACGACCCAATAGACCAAGCAGAACGTTTCCAAGACCAACTACGATTAAGCGAAAAAGGCGATGACGAAGCTATGTTTATCGACCAAGACTTTATACGTGCGCTAGAATACGGAATGCCTCCTACTTCGGGAATGGGTATCGGTATGGATCGATTAGTAATGCTGATGACCGGACAAACTACCATTCAAGAAGTTCTTTTCTTCCCACAAATGCGTCCGGAGAAGATTACAAAAAAAGACCCCGCCTCTAAATACATAGAATTGGGCATTTCTGAAGAATGGGTTGCACCTATTCAAAAAGCCGGATATAATCTATTGGAAGACATGAAGGGAGTAAACCCTCAAAAGTTCCAAATGGATATCTGCGGAATCAACAAGAAATACAAATTGGAACTTACCAATCCTTCGGTCGATACCGTAGCGGAATGGTTAAGTAAGATTTAAATAAGACAAGATGAAATTGCCAGGAAAAATAGCAATAATGGGTGGAGGTAGCTGGGCTACAGCCATCGCTAAGATGCTGCTTACCCAAGAAGAGTCTATAAATTGGTATATGCGAAGAGATGATCGTATTGCTGACTTTAAACGATTGGGGCATAATCCCGCTTATCTAACGGGAGTAAAGTTCGACACTAAACACATCCATTTTTACTCTAATATCAATGATGCGGTAAAGGAATCGGATACATTATTGTTCGCCACACCTTCTCCTTACTTAAAGTCTCACCTCAAAAAGTTGAAGACTACTATTAAGGACAAATTTATCGTTACCGCCATTAAAGGTATTGTACCCGATGAAAATTTAATCGTATCCGACTATTTCACCAAAGTATATAAAGTACCTGCTGAAAACATCGCCGTTTTAGGTGGTCCGTGCCATGCGGAAGAAGTCGCTTTAGAGAGACTTTCGTACTTAACCATTGCTTGTCCCGATATTGAGAAAGCCAAAATATTTGCTAAAAGGCTTGCTAACCATTATATCAAAACTTCTGTTAGCGATGACGTAACGGGAATTGAATATGCCTCGGTATTAAAGAATGTATATGCTATTGCAGCAGGAATTTGTAGTGGACTCAATTATGGAGACAATTTTCAAGCTGTATTAATGTCGAACGCAATACAAGAAATGAATCGTTTCCTTAATATTGTATATCCTATTAATCGTTCGGTAGACGACTCGGCTTATTTGGGCGATTTATTAGTCACGTCTTATTCTAACTTCAGCCGCAACCGTACATTTGGTACTATGGTAGGAAAAGGATATTCCGTGAAAAGTGCACAAATAGAAATGGAAATGATAGCCGAAGGATATTATGGAACAAAGTGCATCAAAGAGTTAAACAAGCATTTTCATGTGAACATGCCTATCCTCGATGCTGTTTACAATATCTTATACGAACGAATTCTTCCGGTTATTGAAATTAAATTATTGACTGATTCATTCAGATAAACTAAACTTATAAACTCACAACATAATGAAGAATATTAGTTTAAACATTGAAAAAACTTTAGATTTTATTTCTAAAGAAAATATTTCCGCTTACGAAGCTAAAGTAAAAGCTTGCATAGAAGCTTTAGAAAATGGGACAGGCAAGGGTAATGACTTTTTAGGATGGTTACATCTCCCCTCTTCTATTTCTTCGGAACATTTAGCAGATGTTAATGCTACTGCTAAAGTATTAAGAGAAAACTGCGATACTATAATTGTAGCAGGTATTGGAGGCAGCTATCTTGGCACTCGTGCAGTAATAGAATCTATTTCCAATAGCTTTCAGGCATTACAAACAAAGAAAGATAGTCCCGACATTATCTATGCCGGACACAACATCAGCGAAGACTATTTGTACGAACTAACTACTTTTTTGAAAGATAAGAAGTTCGGTGTCATTAATATTTCAAAATCAGGAACTACTACCGAAACCGCTTTAGCTTTCCGTTTGCTCAAAAAACAATGCGAAGACCAAAGAGGAAAAGAAATGGCAAAGAAATGTATAGTTGCCATTACTGATGCTAAGAAAGGCGCAGCACGTATCACTGCCGATAAGGAAGGTTACAAAACATTTATCATCCCGGACAATGTAGGCGGACGTTTTTCTGTACTTACTCCGGTAGGTTTACTTCCTATCGCAATAGCCGGATTTGATATTGAAAAACTAATAGAGGGTGCCCAAAAGATGGAAGAGGTTTGCGGACTAAATACTCCTTTTGCCGAAAACCCTGCTGCTATATATGCTGCTACTCGCAACGAGCTATATAAAGCCGGCAAAAAGATAGAAATATTAGTAAACTTCCAACCTAAATTACATTTCATGATGGAATGGTGGAAGCAACTTTATGGAGAATCGGAAGGTAAAGAAAATAAGGGTATTTTCCCTGCTGCCGTAGATTTCTCTACCGATCTTCATTCTATGGGACAATGGATTCAAGAGGGAGAACGTAGTATCTTTGAAACAGTTATTTCGATAGAAAAGGCTAAGCATTCTTTGATTGTACCAACAGATGAAGCTAACCTTGACGGACTAAACTTCCTTGCTGGCAAACACGTGGACGAAGTGAACAAGATGGCAGAGTTAGGAACTCAAATTGCTCACGTAGACGGTGGCGTACCCAACTTGCGTATAAGTGTTCCGGAACTTAATGAATATTACATCGGTCAGCTTATCTATTTCTTTGAAAAAGGCTGTGGTATCAGTGGATATTTATTAGGAGTAAATCCTTTTAATCAACCGGGCGTAGAAGCATATAAAAAGAATATGTTTGCATTACTCAATAAACCGGGTTACGAAGCTGAATCAAAAGCTATTCATGCTAGAAAATAATCAGAAGAGAATATAATTATAAAAAGAGTTCGGTAGGTGTATCGGACTCTTTTCTTTTTAATTTTGGTTATAATGAATACCTAACGAAAGCCATTAAGCAAAACCAATCTCGGGTATTCGGCACAATATCTTTAATTGCATTTCCGGGAAATGTGAGCGCTGTATTCAAATGGAAATACCAATGACGAGAATGAAAGTATTTTATGGTCAAATTCAATTCTGTACCATAGTAGCGTGACTTCATCACAGATAATACCGGATTACCACCCAGATTATTAGTTTGTGGTGCCATGAACGACCAAAGCTGCGTTACTGTTTGAATTTTAGGAATAGGAGTATATATCAACTGCATTAAGTGTGACATTTCGTTTGAGTTTTGCACAATCTTATACATATTAGAGCCTTGTACCCATTGTTCACCTGTTCCTCCGGTATATAAAGCATCCCAACGTTCATAAGCTTTCGTCCTAGGATTGTCTCCCGAGAAATAAGCAAAACGATAACTCAAGGCAGGTTTCCCACTAGTAGTTGCAAAGTTCCAACCTAATTGTGTGTACCAAGCATACGCCCGCATCTTAAAATCACGATTAGTCTGATAGCCCCCTTCTGCTTTATAAAACATTCCCGACCGTCCCGAAGATGGATTACCATAAAATCTAAGATTATACACCCATAAACCTTTGCGTTGCTGAACAGTACCATCCGGTAGGTAATATTTCATATCCGAACGCGGAGAATGAATTACGCTTGTGCCTAACTGTATGCGATCGCTACTTCCTAACTCCAAGTTCAATCCATTGAGAATGGTGCGGCTATAAAAGATAGGAAGTTCATTGGGTCTCACTTGAAAGAACTGAAAGCGCAATTTATCCCAACGAGCATCTGCTAAAAACAGACTGCGAGCTGCCCATCGAGGATTTATCTGCAAAGCAGCACGCTCTTGTCCATTCATTGATGTATTAATGATAAGCCATCCGTTACCTAGCACAAATTGTTTTCGTCCATAAAGCATACTATACGAATAATCGTGTCCGACAGCATACTTTCTACCACCAATAAATCCGACAAAAGCTTCTTCTACTTCACCATGAAAGCGTGATTTATCAGTAAATAGTTCCCTACCTGCACTAAAAGAAAGAATATAACTAGCTCCTCCATAAAGATGAAAGTTGCGTTTTGGTATCAATCGAGTGATTCCATAGATACCGCCCATAGTAAATCCTTCCAACCAACCTGTATATCCTTTTCCAACAGCATTATCAGCCATTGGATTACCGGTAAGCAAAGGAGCAGGTTGGGCGAACCAAGCATTATTATTACTATAAGCCATTTCAGAAGCCGACAATTTAAAGGTCAAAAGAGAATGCGGATCAGCATATATAATAGGAAAAGCTTGTGGATTTTTAAATAAGTTTGAACGTTTAGAAGCTACCGTTCCTTCTTCTGCCAAATCAATATTCAGTATTAAGTTAAAACCTCCATCTCCTTGCGGGGTAACATTAAAAGTAGCATTCTCTACAAAAGGCAAATTCTTTATTTGCGACAGATAATAAGTGATTTGAAACTCATTGAAATGACTATAAGGATAGACAAGAAAAGAATTTTCTATCTTTTGCTTCTGCTCTTTTGCCTTTATCGAATCAATGGGTAAGTTGACATATTCAAATGCCACGGACTTAATGCGCTCTCCTTCATAAATAGAAAGAGCATTGTTACTCTGCGCCATTGTCCGAATGGAAAATAGCACAGAGATAAATAAGAATAATGCGAAATATATTGTTCTCATCAGAAGTCTGTCCAACCACCGTCAGTTGCTACAACTGAACCCGTGATAGCAGATGCTTCGTCCGAAATGAGATATAACATCGTTGAAGCCTGTTCCCAAGGGAAAGAACCTCTGTGCTGCGAATCACAATATTTCAATAAACTCATTGTTTTAATTCTTCCCATACCAAAACCAACGCCTGCCTTTTGCTGAGCTTTTACAAAATCTCCTGCACGCTCTACCATAGGAGTGAGTGTCTCCGCCATATTTACGGAATTGATGCGAATGCCATAAGGAGCATAATCAATAGCTGCATTTCTTACCAACCCATTCACAGCGTATTTGCTAGCTACATAGGCGGGATTACCCGATAATCCTGTCATCCCGGCAATAGATGAAACCACTACAATAGCTCCTCCATTGTTTTGCTTTATCAGTTGATTAAGTACGGCACGCATTGATTTAAATGTTCCGGCAGCATTAGTGGCAAATACTTTATCCCAATATTCATCTGTAGCTTGAGTGATAACATTGGGCATTAACTTTCGTTGCGCTTCGTCGTATTTAAATGGAGTTCCGGAAAAAGTTCCGTCCATTACTCCGGCATTCAGACAAGCATAATCCAATTTTCCAAAGGCTGCAACAGTTTCGTCTACCGCACGTCTGCAATCTTCGTCCTTCTGTATATTGCCATATACAAACAAGGCTTTCAGCCCCATTCCGTTAATAGAATCAACAAGGTGTTGCCCGTCTTTCTTTAGCCAATCCATAATTACGACAGAAGCCCCTTCTTTGGCTGCTCTTATAGCAGTAGACTTACCAATACCTCTTGCTCCTCCTGTTATTAGAATAGCTTTGTCATTAAATCTATTTGGAATAAAATAACTTTCTGACAGACGATTTACGTCATGCTTCTTGATAGTGGAATCATCGGATGCTCCTGTTTGCTGAGCCGACATTAAGGTAGTACTTAACGCGACAACGATAAATAAAAATAGATTTTTCATTACTTGTTGCTTTTAATATATATTACTATTATAACACTAATTTGCCGGCTTATGTTTTACTAAAGTAATGAAAGATATTTAATCTATCGAATATTATAGCATCGAATCTGTTTCTTCGAGTTTAAAACGTACCTCCACAATAGAGTGTTGTTCTTTTCCGGGTCTTATTTTAATATATGTTATAGCTACTATTGTTCCGTCAGGTAATATTTCCAATCCGGGATAACCACAATCAGAACCGGCATAACTATGCAAAAGCTTAATCTTATATTGTCCGGAAGTTCCTTCGCGTAAATCTTTATAATTACCAACCCAAGCTACAAAATGTCCTTTAGTGGGACTATTAATAGCCATATCACGAAAGAGAGCAACCATACGTCCATCGGGAGTAAACTTTATAACATGACGGTCTCCGGTCAATCCCCAAGGAGTTTCTTGCAATGGTGTCCAATTAACTCCCTCATCATCTGAAAACATCATCAAAGAATTGCCTACACGATCATTTTCTCGGGCCACACATACTAGTCTTTTACTATCAGGAGTACGGAAAACGCAAGGTTCGCAAGGTGAACGTCCTTCCATCTTTCCTACCATCGTCGATTCTCCCCAAGTAAGTCCGCCATCCTTAGAGATAGCTTTCCATAGAGTTAATGGTGAAATATCTCGATCGTCATATCCTCGATGATAAAGTCCTAAGTAATCTCCATTTTTGAGTTGTACAATGCTAGAGAAAGCCATCACGCAAGGCTTATGCAGACTACATACCGGACTCCAAGTTTCGCCTTCATCTTCGCTATAACTCTGTCCGATTTGAGGATCACCACAAAAGACAAACAGACGTTCCTTTCCCTTTTTATCAGTCAGTTTGTAGATGCTGGGGCAGTCATTCATCTGTTTCCAATCAGTTGGTGTTTCTCTGTTTACCCAAGTAAGTCCGCCATCCTTACTTTTAGAAATAAAGGCCGCTCTTCCACCATGCCCATACGACCAAGTGCAAAGAATCGTCTTGTTGTCGTCTAGTAATACGGAAGTGGGATGTCCGTTATACAAATCCGTCTTGCCTTGAGCAATCACTATTTGCCGTCCTTTCTGTCCGGACAAGTCTACCCAAGGAAGATTGGGCTGTACAAATTGTGACATTGCAGGCATAAAAGAGCAAACTAAGAAAGCACAAAAAAGGAGTTTTTTCATATTTGTATTATTTTATAAGTTTACTATTGCATCCGTGTTAATCTCATCCGATGATTGATAGAGCACGGAAGTTCTTCTTCATAATGTGTCACCATTATAAGAGTTTTATCTTTGCGACAGCAAAAGGCTTCGATAACTGCTTTTACTAAACGACGGTTACGTGTATCTAATCCGTGCAAAGGCTCATCGAGTATGAGCAATTCCGGGTCTTTTACGAAAGCACGGGCAAGAAGTACCAAACGCTGCTCTCCACTCGACAATTGTAAGAAAGGTCGGTCTTTAAGTGCTTTAATTCCAAAAATATCCATCCACCATTCGCACGCATCCATTTGTTCGGGGCAAGGGCGTTTATAAATTCCTATCGAATCGTGCAATCCACTTGCTACAATCTCTATCGTTGGTAAATTCTTTAAATAAGCTCTGTGCATTTCGGGACTGACATAGCCTATATGCTTCTTTATTTCCCAAATACTTTCGCCGGAACCACGCCGATGCCCAAACAAAGTAATATTGCAAGCATAGGATTGTGGATTGTCGGCACAAACTAAACTCAGCAAAGTAGACTTCCCTGCGCCGTTTTCTCCGGAGAGTGCCCATTTATCGCCTCTCATCACTGTCCAATCAAGTTCTTTTAGAATAGTACGGTCACCGTATTTTATACTTACCTTATTTAACTCTACCATTTGTTCCGCATTCAACAAATCATCTTTGTACGAAAGATTAATAATGCGAACTTTCTTCTCTTCACTCAAAGCAGGAGTATTGTCTGTTCGATAGGCTGACAGATAAGCTTCGCGAGTCATCTTTTCTCCGCAACGCATATTGGTTATAGGAAGCACATGAGTAATAAAGTCCGGTACGTCGTCAATCATTGATAGCACCAATATAATTTGCAAAGAGGATAGTTGTGTCATCCGTACTAACAATTTGTGGAGCAATTCTCTTGTCTGAACATCTAACCCTATGAAAGGATTGTCTAGCACTAATACTCTAGGATGAGTAAGTAGTGCTTTAGTTAATTGCATCTTACGAAGTTCGCCACTCGAAAGTAGTATTATTTTCTTATCCAACATGGGTGTTATGGCAAACAAAGTAAAAAGTTCATCCCTCAAAGAGTTGTCCGATTCCGAGTTGGTTGCTGTTGTCTCTCCAAGCATTTCACGTACAGTGGGCGCATCATCTTGATCGTGCGCATTCCATCTTTGCTGATAATAATAGTTAGCGTCCGCCGCTCCATAGCTATCACGAAATGCCATATACTTGATATTATCGTATGCCATAGTACTTAGAGAAGGAAAAAAGTCGTAACTAAGCGTCCCTTTAGCGAGTGGATATTTGCCCAATAAGGTATCTACCAAAATACTTTTGCCGCTACCGTTCAATCCAATAATAGCCAAATGTTCGTTCTCGCAAAAGTTTATATTTATAGGGTCTTGTAATCTGTAAATTGGATTGCGGGCAATGCCATCGCTGATAGAGATAATATTTTGCATGATTGTATTACTTTGTACAACTACAAAGGTACAAAAAAAATCACATAAGGCCATCCATTGGAATTACCTTATGCGATTATATCGGAAAGTTATCTTATTCTCTAAGACTTAAACTAATCTACGTGAACCATCGCTAATGACCACATCATATACTTTAGGACTCTTACCAAACTTAGCTAAGAATGTTTCTTTGGCGTTAGCAACAAAGCTATCGTAAAGTTCATCTTTCACTAGATTGATAGTACATCCACCAAAGCCACCGCCCATAACTCTCGAACCGGTAACGCCATTTTTCTTAGCGCAATCGTTGAGGAAGTCGAGTTCTTCGCAACTTACTTCGTAGAGTTTACTCATGCCGTGATGAGTTCCATACATCTTCTCTCCTACTGTTTCGTAATCTCCTTTTTCTAAAGCTGCGCACACATCAAGTACTCGTTGAATTTCTTCAATTACATATTCGGCACGCATATAGTCTTCGGCACTAATCACGCTCTTCACTTCTTCGAGCATTGGCATAGTAGCGTCTCTCAAGAACTCTACTGTCGGATGATTTTTACGAATAGCAGCAACAGCAGCTTCGCAACTCTGACGACGTTTGTTATAAGCCGAAGAAGCTAATTCGTGCTTTACCACAGAGTCAAGCAATACTAATTTATAGCCTTTAGGGTTGAATGGGAAATATTTGTACTCCAACGAACGGCAATCCAAACGAATCAAGCTACCTTCTTTACCAAATACAGAAGCAAACTGATCCATAATACCACAGTTCACTCCACAATAGTTATGTTCCGTAGCTTGTCCTACCTTAGCTAGTTCAAACTTATCTACATTGCCATCAAACAATTCATTCAATGCAAAGGCATAAGTACTTTCTAAAGCAGCAGACGATGACATACCGGCACCTAGAGGCACATCGCCGGCAAAAGCTGTATCAAAGCCCTTCACTTTTACACCACGCTTTATCATTTCTCGGCATACACCAAAGATATATCGCGCCCAGCTTGCATGAGGAGCATCAGCTTCGTTCAATCCAAATTCTACATAGTCTTTTAAATCGATAGAATAGGCTTTCACCTTATCTGTTCCATTCAATTTGATTTCGGCTATCATTCCTTTATCAATAGCACCGGGGAAAACAAATCCACCGTTGTAATCCGTATGTTCTCCAATCAAGTTGATACGTCCGGGTGAAGCATAAACAGATCCTTCTTCTCCTCCAAAATGCTTTTTAAAGCGACTTCTTACAAATTCGATATCCATACTTTATGTTTTTAATGGGTTAATAATATTATTCTACAGGAATATCCTTGTTTACGTTTTTGCAACCAATAAGTGCATAATAAAGGATGTAGGCGGCACAGAAAAGGACAACAACATAACTGCTGAGATAAGAACCGGTAAAGTCAGCTACTAGTGCTTGGATAGCAACCATTATGGCACAACCGAACACCATTGTCATGAACGCACCCGAAGCAATGGCTGTATACTTACCAAGACCTTCGGTAGCTAAGTTGAAGATTCCTCCCCACATAACAGAAGTGCAAAGACCTACTAAAAGGAAAGCAAAGATGCCTACAGGCACTTTTTCCCAAATTACGCTAAGATTAGACCAATCGATACCCGGAACACTGACCATCGTTTCGGTTGGGGCAAACATTCCGAATGCAACTAAAAGAATGCTGACAGTTGATGCGGTTATAATCATGGCACGGCTCGAAACCTTTCCGCCAATGGCACCACCAACAAAACGACCAACAAGCATCATTAGCCAATATACAGCTACAATAAGTCCCACAGTTCCGGCAGACATACCACGACCGGTAGTTGTTTGGGATACACTTTCCACCGTAATTTCTTTATCTTCAATTTTCTTTTGTACTTCAAGAATTTGCTTATCCAAACTTTGAATTTCTTCCGGTTTGTTTGATGAGTAAATAGCTGCTGTATCTGTGGTAACAGCTATATAATTTATAGCAGCATCATTTGCTGTTATCACTTGACCTTCATAATCTTTCATGATCGATTCTCTTTGTGCCTGTACAGCGGGAGTATCGGAAGTAAGATATTGTAAGATGTAAGTTGGTGTTCCCACCTCTACTCCCATATACAAGAAGATAGCAAGAATACCGAGGTTGAAGTGACGGAATGAAAAGGCACTATGAGGGTCTTTTACAGTCTTTTTTACTTCAACAGCTTGTTGCGGTTCTTGTATTTTCGTAAAGAGAATAACAATGAATCCCACTATAAAAATACCTAAAGCGATGAATAATGCAGGAGTTACATCAGCAATCTTTGCTTTTGCAGCATCACCAATCAAAGCACCCATAATAATATATACAGCCACAGCAGCAGAAGAGTTAAATACGCCTCCAATCTGAATAAGTTGGTTACCTTTGTTTCCGCCACCGCCAAGAATATTTAGCATAGGGTTAACTACGGTGTTCAACATACACATACAGAATCCGGCAACGAATGCACCGATTAGATAGACGCCAAAACTTTGAACACTGTTCCAACCGCTCATCCATTGAATGAGAATACCGATGATACCAACTAATAAAGCGAGCAAAGCTGTCTTTTTATAGCCGAATTTTTTAATAAGCATACCCGATGGAATACCCATTAATAGGTAAGCGATAAAGTTACCGTAGTTACCGATTTGGGCAAGCAAATTAGATGCTCCGAATTGATTTTTAACAATAATGGCCATTGGTGAACACAAGTTCGTGACAAAGGCAATCATGGCAAAGAGGGCAATCATAATGATAATGGCACCCCATTGTTTCGTTTTGTTACTCATAATAATTTAAAATATTGATTTGATTAATTAATTATTCTTCTATTCCAAACTTGTAGACAGTGGTTTGTGTATATTCTTCTCCCGGCAACAAGGTGACGGATGGGAAATGAGGCTTGTTGGGACTGTCGGGGAAATGCTGTGCTTCAAAGCAAATTGCGCTTCTTTCGGGATATGTTGCTCCATGAGCGCCGGTGAATCCGTTTAACCAATTGCCTGTATATAATTGCACGCCGGGTTCTGTGGTAAATACTTCCATCATACGCCCACTTTGAGGATCCACACACTTAGCTGCCATGCTTAACTTGCCTGCTTCTTGCTTATTAAGTACATAACAATGGTCGTAACCGCTACCGAATTTTAATTGTTCAAAAGGTTCGTTTATGCGTTCCCCTACTCTATGAGAAGTGCGGAAGTCCATTGGCGTACCTGCTACCTTTAGTACCTCACCCGTAGGAATAGATACTTCATCGATAGGGATATAAAAATCTGCGTTAATCGTTAATTGATTATTTTCTATAGAAGGGGTAGGATTACCAATGCCGGAGAGATTGAAAAAGCCGTGATGAGTGAGGTTGAGTATCGTTTTCTTATCTGTGCTCGCTTTATAATAGATGATAAACTCGTTTTCATCACTTAATGTATAGGTAAGCATTACTTCCACATTACCGGGGAATCCCTCCTCTCCATCTTTAGAGAAATGTTTTAATACTAATGTTTGTTTATCTTTTTGCTCTGCGTCCCAAACAGCTGTATGAAATCCGGTTGGACCACCATGCAAGGAATTAGGACCATTGTTGATTGTTAGCGGATATTCTTTGCCATCTAAAGTAAATTTTCCTTTTGCTATTCTATTTCCATATCTACCAATGGTAGAACTCAAGAAAGGTTCGGGACTGTTTATTACATTATCAATGGAATCGTGACCTAGAATTACGTTTTGATAGTGTCCTTTGTTGTCGGGTGCCATAATCGACAAAACGATGCCGCCATAGTTTGTAACAGCTATCTGCATTCCTTTACTGTTGCTTAATAAGTATAAATCAGTCTGTTTACCATGAATGGTTTTTTGGAAACTAGCTCTGTCCAAACTCGAAAAGTTATCTGTGCTTATCATTTCAATATATTTTAGTACTAAACTCTCGCAAATAAACTCAAAATGTTTGGGATACCCAAATTATTTTAGCAATCTCTTTAATTGATTAAGGAAGTTTCAAGAAGTGAAGCTATTGAAGATGAAAACAAAGCTTAACAAAAAACATTCTTTTCTTAATTCATGTTATAAAACATAGCAAATAATTTGCATTACTTGGAAGTTTGCATAAAAGCAGTACCTTTGCACTGTGTTTTTCATAGTATTAGATTTAAGGTTAACAAAGGTTGGAGCAAAGCGTTGCTCCTTTTTTTTTGCCCTATTGTGAGATTTTCCTAGATAGAATACATTAATTACAACAAACAGTTCAAAAAGACAACTAGTAGCAAAAAGTCCATTTGTCAACATTTTAGAACCACAAAAAGAGGCTAAAAGGAGTATTTTCTACCATTTACCAAAATGGGTAGACGTGCAAGCACTTGTGTCAAATACAATCTAACGAACTTCGCATTAACATAAATATTTATATATTAATGTATATTAGCTAAAAACAGCTTATTCCTCAAATTTTATTTATCGCAACATTAATCACCTTCAAGTATCTAATAATAAGAGTACTAATATCACAAAGAAAGATTGCAATTGCTTCTTAATTTCAGTTATAAAAAGTAAAAGGTGACAAAGTGACAAAAAATAGCGTGTTTTCTTAACTACTATAAAATTTAATTATAATTCCAATATGAATTATCAATTTCGAATTTTAATTTATATTTTTAAGGGTTTAGAAAAAGCCTAAAAATTTGTCACTTTGTCACCTTTTCCCTAAAATCGTCATTAACAAGAGCACTCATCTATAATAAAAATAGATTACACTTTTTAAATTATATTTTTGTTAGCACAATCGTATAAAATAATACTGTTCATTTTTAAAATAATACAGAAGACTTTTGAAATAATACGGAAGACTTTTTAGGGCTTCCTAAATAAAAAGCGAACCACCGAATTGCAACCTCACTAACAAAGTCACAATTCGATGGTCCGCCACCTTTAAAAAACCTTTAAACAAAACGAAATATTATTTTCTTGCGTCTGCGATATATCCAAATGCTTCTTTACATTTAGCAATCACCCAATTCCAATCTTGTGCGGCTACCACATCCTTTGGGAATAAATTAGAGCCCATACCTACACAAGTAACTCCTGCTTTTATCCATGACGAAAGATTTTCTTTTGTAGGCTCTACCCCACCCGTTACCATCAACATAGACCAAGGCATAGGAGCTTTTACATTTTTCACAAACGAAGCTCCGCCAACATTCCCTGCGGGGAATACTTTACAAAGATCGCATCCTACTTCTTGTGCAAAACCTATCTCCGAAACAGAACCGCAGCCCGGAGTATAAGGTATCAAACGACGATTACATATCTTTGCTATTTCGGGATTAAACAAGGGACCGACAACGAAGTTCGCGCCTATTTGAATATACATTGCTGCGGTAGCAGGGTCTACAATAGAACCAATACCCAAAATCATTTCGGGACATTCTTTTGCTGCCCATTTTACTAGCTCAGCAAATACTTCTTGTGCAAAGTCTCCACGATTAGTAAATTCAAATGCACGTACGCCACCTTCGTAGCATGCTTTTACTACATTCTTAGCTATCTCCACATCCTTATTATAGAATACAGGAACCATTCCCGTGCTTGCCATTGCATTCAGCACTTGTATCTTATTAAATCTTGCCATTTCTTTTATTCTTTGATTAATTTGAACCGTTATTTATTACTATTCTACTATCTCGAAACCCTACCGGAACCATCGCCCTTCATCAAGTTTTCTACCTCAGCCACCGTTACTAAGTTGAAATCTCCGTAAATAGTATGTTTCAAACAAGAAGCTGCTACTGCATATTCCAAGGCTTTTTGATCGTTACCCGGATAAGAAATCAAACCGTAGATAAGTCCGCCCATGAAAGAATCACCTCCACCTACACGGTCTACAATATGAGTGATGTCGTACCTCTTAGATAATTTCAGCGAACCATCGGAATAAAGTACCCCACCCCAAGTGTTATGATTAGCATTGATGGCACCTCGAAGAGTGACGATTACTTTTTTTGCACGAGGGAACTTCTTCATCATCTGTGTGCAAACAGATTCAAACTCCGCAGCATTCACTTCACCATTGGTAGCAGTTACGTCGAAACCTTCCGGTTTTACGCCAAAGACTTTATCACAATCTTCTTCGTTACCTAAAATAACATCACAACCGGCTACTAATTCCGGCATCACTTGAGAAGCCGTTTTGCCATATTTCCAAAGATTCTTGCGATAATTCAAGTCCGTAGAAACAGTTACCCCCATCTCGTTAGCCACTTTAATAGCTTCCAAGCAAGCATCTGCCGCTCCTTGAGAAAGAGCCGGCGTTATACCTGTCCAATGAAACCATTGTGCATCTTTAAATACTTCTTTCCAATTAATCATTCCCGGTTCGATAGTGGAAATAGAGGAATTAGCACGGTCGTAAACAACTTTGGAAGCACGAGCAACGGCACCTGTTTCAAGAAAATAAATACCAACACGGTCGCCACCGTAAATAATTTCTTTAGTACCCACATTGTGTGAACGAAGATCCATTATACACGATTGAGCAATATCATTTTTAGGAAGACGAGTTACAAATTCGGTATCTAATCCGTAGTTTGCCAAAGAAACGGCAACGTTCGCTTCACCGCCACCAAAGGTAGCGTTAAATTCCTTTGCTTGTGAGAATCTTAAATAACCGGGGGTTGCCAAACGCAACATTATTTCCCCAAAAGTAACAACTTTCTTTCCCATAATTCTTTTTTTAATAAAATCAGTTATTAATATGATATCATTCAATTTTATAATCCATTTTATATATCAAGCACAGATAGCTAAATATAGAATAATATTTAACATTATATCTCTAAATATTTTCTTTCGTGTGCGTGCACAAAGATACGATAATTTTCGTAATTACAAAAATTGTTATATCTTTGTAAGATAATTAAGGTGTAAAAATGAACAAATTACCCGAAAGAGTCAGAATTAAAGACATTGCCCAACAAGCCGACGTGTCGGTAGGAACTGTGGACAGAGTAATACATGGACGAAGCGGAGTGTCGGAAGAAAGTCGAAAGCGAGTAGAGGAAATTCTTCTAAAGCTTAACTATCAGCCTAATATGTACGCTAGTGCCTTAGCTTCTAACAAAAAATATCTCTTTGCTTGCCTGCTTCCTCAACATCAATCCGGTGAATATTGGGATGCAGTAGAAGAAGGAATCAATGGAGCCCTCAATTCTTTCTCTGATTTCAACATTTCTATTCAAATAGCTTACTACGACCAATATGATTATGCTTCTTTTGAGTTAGCCGGAGAGGAATTACTCAAGCAAGAACCCGATGGAATCTTATTTTCTCCCGCTGCTCCCAAGATAACGGCTGAATTTACGAATAAACTGAACAAACTTGCTATACCTTATGTATTTATAGATTCCAATATTCCCGATCTTCATCCTCTTGCATTCTATGGTCAACATTCAATGCAAAGTGGATATTTTGCGGCAAAGATGCTAATGCTGATTGCCGGTAAAAAAGAAGAAATCGTTATTTTTCGCCAGATAAATGAAGGGAAAGTAGGTTCAAACCAACAAGAAAGCAGAGAAATTGGATTTAGAAAATATATGGCAGAGCATCACCCCAACTGTAAAATAACAGAGCTAAACCTCTATGCTAAACGCCCCAAAGAGGATAAACAACTGCTAGATGTATTTTTCCAATCGCACCCAACCATTCCATGCGGCATTACTTTCAACTCTAAAGTATATATTATTGGCGAATATCTCGAAAGCCAACGTATAACGCATTTCAGTCTTATGGGATACGATTTATTAAAACGCAACATTGCCTGCATTCGTCACGGTTCTGTTTCCTTTTTAATAGCACAAAGTCCCGAAAAGCAAGGATACAATAGTATCAAAACACTCTGCGACTCTCTTATTCTAAAGAAAGAAATAACAACCATCAACTATATGCCTATCGATTTGCTCACTATAGAGAATCTCGATTTCTATCTCGAACACTAACAACAAATTAGACCATGAAAAAAATTAACCTTAGCATTTTGTTTTTAGCTATTGCGTTATGCGGATTCGCCAAACCAATAGATGTGACAAAAGCATTGAATATAGCACAAGAGTTTTGCCAACAACAAAGCAGAATTACTACTCGAACAAAAGCCGCAAGCTTATCTTTAGCTTATCAATGTACGGATTCAAATATCAAAAGCCGTGCTGCCGGTGCAGATGTTTACTATTATATATTCAACAAGACTGACAATCAGGGATTTATTATTATTGCCGGAGACGACAGAGCTAAAGCCGTGCTGGGATATTCCGACAATGGAGATTATCCGCTAACAAATCAACCTGAAAACTTTAAAGCTTGGATGAAAGCTTACGAAGAGGCAATAAAAACCTTGATGGCTTCTCCCGAAAATAGACTGCCTGCTATCAAAGAAACTGTTGCAAATACAAAATCTTCGGTAGCTCCACTCCTAGGGCAAATTGCTTGGAATCAAGGAGACCCTTATAATTTAATGTGTCCAATGGACGGAACAAAACGTTCTGTTACCGGATGTGTAGCAACGGCTATGGCACAAATAATGGGTTATCACCGTTGGCCTACAAAAGGAATAGGTAGCAACACTTACACCACAAAAACTAAAAAGATTAATGTTTCTGCCGACTTCTCTCAATCTACGTATGATTGGAACAACATAACCCCAACTTACAACGAATCAAGTACAACGGCACAAAAGGATGCAATAGCTTTATTGATGCGCGACTGTGGAATTGCTTTTTCCATGGACTATACTTCCGATGGCAGTGGAGCATATGACATCAATGCTGCAACGGCATTGATTAACAACTTTGGGTATGATAAAAATCTACAACTATACAATCGCGAATACTATACCTCTGTTGAATGGATAGCGATGATAAAAGAAGAACTTAATAAAAGTTTCCCTGTATATTATGGAGGAATAAGTAGTGGAGGAGGGCATGCTTTTGTATGCGATGGCTACGACACGAACAACTTGTTTCATATCAATTGGGGATGGGGAGGCGTGAGTAACGGATACTTTGAGCTTAACACACTAAATCCCGGCACTCAAGGTATAGGTGGAGGCTTAGGCGGATATAATTTTTATCAATCAATATTTAAAGGAATTCAAAAGCCTACTAATACTTCTAGACCTTCTTACCTTGTAAGTCAGACTAGTTCAATGACTACGACCGCTACTACAATAGGAAAAGGCACTCAGTTCACCGTCTGTTACGGAGTTAGGAATCAAGGTATAAATACCATTTCTCCATATTTTGGATTCGCACTATACCAAAACGATACATTCGTTAATATATTAAATTCTACTTCTTTTAATGAACCATTGAAATATGGATACGGAAATGATAATATAAATTTAAAACTAACGATTAACTCATCCGTTGCTAATGGGAATTATCAGTTACGCCCTGTTTACAGAATGGATAAAGCTGCAAGTTGGGCACAAATGCGAAGTGTTGTTGGAATTGTTAATTACTTAAATGTAAGGGTTACAAATGACAATGTTACTATCAGCAAGCCTGACGGAATAGAAGCTAAGATAAGTGTTACAAACCCCTTCGAAATAGTAGGCAATCTTTATCAACAAAAGAAGGGACGTTTCAAAGTTAGCCTAAAGAATACTTCAAAAGTAGAATTTTGTGCTCCTATTAGTATTTATATTCAAGAAAAAAGTTCAACAAAAAGGGAATATTCAGCCACAGAAGGAATCACTTTACAGCCCAATGAGACAATAGACATGAACTTAACAAGCCCTCTCAACTACACTCCGGGAGATTATCTAATATATCTTGTTGTAGAAGGAAATAATGAAACTCAAGATTTAGCAACTATAGAAGCTAAAATATTGTCACCGCCTACCGAACCTTATCAATTAATAATCACTCAAGCACCGACTTCCACTAAGACAAGCATTTATTCGGGTGAAGAAATGAACCTTACTGCTAAGATTAAAAACGAAGGCGGATATTACGACGGAGCTGTAGGAATTGTTTACGTTAGAGTTAACAATGAAAATAGCAAAAAGATGTTTAAGTATCAAGACCTTATTTTAGATAAGAATGAAGAAACCATTATCACCCTCAACGACTATGTAGAATTACTACCGAGCGAGTATAATGCCTGCATCTATACTTATGATAATAAAAAGAAAACATGGTTTGGTCTAAATCCTATAGAGCTTAATAAATATACTTTCACTGTAATCGAAGGAAGCGGCATTGATTCTCCGAACTATTCGGAACTAAGCATTTATCCTAACCCGGCAACAAACAAATTAAATGTTCGAGCCGACGATAACGTGAAGTTTATTCGCATTACCAACCTTACGGGAAAAACAATGATTACCCTCTCGCCTTCGCAAGAAGAGAAAGAAATAAGCATCTCGATAGATGAGTTGAACGCAGGCACTTATTTGATACAAATAATCACCGACAATGGAATAAGAACAAATAAGTTTATCAAACAAAATTAAGCAATGAAAATGCTTTCAATAAATACAGATTGAAAACAAAACAGTAATAAAAAAAATATTTTCAACAATAAGTCTTTTATAATAAAAAGAGAATTTATACCTTTGCGGGCAAATCAACAAAAAGTAACCTTTGGAATCGTAGTAAAACACCTTGCGGAACAAGTTGTTTTACCACGATAGAATGAAAACCAACAAAATCATCAAACAAAAACAGACTATGAAAAAAACTTTTCTAAGTATTTTGTTCTTATCTATTGCGTTATGCGGATTCGCCAAACCAATAGATTTAGCAAAAGCATTGAGTATAGCACAAGAATTCTGTCAACGACAGGGTGGAATGGCTACTCGAACAAGCAGAACCGGTAACTTATCTTTAGCTTACCAATGTACGGATTCAAATATTAAAACTCGTGCCGCCGGCGCGGAAGTTTATTATTATGTATTCAACAAACCCGACAATCAAGGATTTATTATTATATCCGGAGATGACAGAGTAAGAACTGTGCTGGGATATTCCGACAAAGGAGATTATTCCCTGACTAATCAGCCGGACAACTTTAAAACTTGGATGGAAACT
>JAVVPX010000001.1:87540-101018 GCA_036655555.1 Bacteroidaceae bacterium
TTATGAGTAGTCATAGTTCCTATTATCACATAGTTGGTGGAGTCCGGTTTAAATTAAAACTTGGATGGAAACTTACAAAGAAGCAATAAAAGACTTAATGGCTTCTCCCGAAAAGAGTCTGCCGGTTATCAAAGAGGTTACAACACGGACAAACACATCGGTAGCTCCACTCTTAGGACAAATTGCTTGGAAACAAGGAGACCCTTGTAATCAAATGTGTCCAATGGATGGATCAAGAAGATCTCTTACCGGATGTGTAGCAACAGCTATGGCACAAATAATGAAGTATCATCGTTGGCCTGTAACAGGGACGGGTAGTTATCATTACAATGCATCATTGACTGTCGACTTTAGTCAATCTACATATCAATGGGACTTAATGCTCGACAATTATGATGGATATTCAACTTCGTTTAGTAAAGAAGCAGTAGCTTTACTGATGCGTGATTGTGGAATGGGTTCTCATACTCAATATTCTTATAATAACAGTTCGGCAACCTTTTACGATGCCAAAAATGCATTCAAAAATCATTTTGGATATGATACTCAAAATTTGCAAGTAAGAGATCGTAGAAACGATTCTTATGACTGGACAAATTGGATAAAAGCGGACCTTAATAACAATCTTCCTGTATGTTATGGCGGGAAAAAAGGTGGCGGAGGACATGCTTTTGTATGTGATGGCTACGACACCAATAATTTGTTCCATATCAATTGGGGATGGGGAGGTAATAGTAACGGATACTTTAGTCTCGACGAATTAAATGGATATACAGATGGTCAACAAATAATCACAGGAATTCAAAAACCCGGCGGAACACCACCTCCTCCTGCCGAACCTTATAAATTGACATACACAAGTGTGCTAGGTCCGGACAAATGGAGCATCTATTCGGGCGAAGAAATAACTTTTACTATTAAGATTAGAAACGCCGGTGGAGAGTATAACGGACAAGCAAAACTTGCTTGTAAACAAAATGGTAATGAAATATCATCCTTCACTCAAGACTTAGTTATTGCTAAAGGTGAAGAAAAAACGATCACTCTTACTAAGCGTTTAACATTATCACCGGGTAGCTATAAAGCTTATGTTTATGTTTATGATCAAAAAGAGAATGAACCTTGGTTTACTCTAAAACCTTTTAATTACAGTAACTGTACTTTCACTGTGGCCGAAGGAACCAGTATTGATTCACCGGACTATTCAACACTAAGCATTTATCCTAATCCGGCAACAAGTAAATTAGGTATTCTCACCAACGATAATGTGAAGTTTATTCGCGTAACCGACCTTACAGGAAAAGCAATGCTTACCCTCTCGCCTTCGCAAGAAGAAAAGGAAATAAGTATTTCGATAGATGAATTGAATGCAGGCACTTATTTGCTGCAAGTAACCACCGACAACGGAATAAAAACAAGCAAGTTTATCAAGCAATAAATGAAAAAACTTATTTATATGGCTATCAGTTTTCTACTATTGTCGTGCAATACAGCACGAACAGTAGTAGAAAATTCCACGTCCAAAATTATCTTTGCGGCAGGTCCGAAAACAATAGTGTATAGTACCAACAAAGATTATTCCCATAACGTTCCCGTAACAATGAATGCCGAGCACAATCGCATTATCTCCTATCCTGCCCCAACTGATATTTATTATCAGGGCAAACTAGCTTACCCTACTCCTCTGGACAATGGATATTGGCTAGATAATCGAGGAATAAATAAAAATACCGTTTTTCTTAGCTATACATATGAAGAATATGCTAAACTCACTTCTGTTCCATCTTTAGATGAATTATTAAAGAAAGTGATTGGTCTCTATCCTTTTGAGCAACTATGGGACTGTGGAGTACGTACTCAATATAAGGATGAAACAAAAGAATTGAACCGTCTCATTCATTCTCAATTCAAAGGATGTGTTTCTTTATTACCTTCAATAGGTCAGCATTGAGAATAAGAATAGCAATTTAGAAAACATTTTCTACAATAAGTCTTTTATTATGCAAAGAGAATTCATACCTTTGCAGGCAAATCAACAAATAGGTAACAACTATTACAAAATGAGCGAAAAAGCACCCTTTATGGTATTCTCTGGAACCAACTCCAGATACCTTGCAGAACAAATTTGTAAAAGCCTTGATTGCGAATTAGGAAACATGAATATTACGCACTTTGCCGATGGCGAATTTGCTGTTTCTTATGAAGAGTCAATTAGAGGTTCACATGTATTCTTAGTTCAATCTACTTTCCCCAACTCAGACAACTTAATGGAACTTCTACTGATGATTGATGCGGCTAAAAGAGCATCAGCTAAAAGTATTGTTGCCGTTATTCCTTATTTTGGATGGGCTCGTCAAGATAGAAAAGACAAGCCACGCGTCTCTATCGGGGCTAAATTAGTAGCAGATATATTAAGTGTAGCAGGCATCGATCGGCTTATCACAATGGATTTACACGCCGACCAAATTCAAGGATTCTTTGATGTCCCGGTAGATCACTTATATGCTTCGGCAGTATTCTTACCTTATATTCAATCGCTTAACTTAGAAAATTTAGCAATTGCAACTCCTGACGTGGGAGGTTCTAAGAGAGCTAGTACTTATTCTAAATATTTAGGTGCACCATTAGTTCTTTGCAACAAATCTCGTGTAAAAGCTAATGAAGTGGCTTCTATGCAAATTATCGGAGACGTAAAAGGTAAAAATGTGATTCTAATAGACGACATCGTAGACACAGCCGGAACAATTACCAAAGCTGCGGATATTATGATGAAGGCAGGAGCTAATTCAGTACGTGCCATTGCCAGCCATTGCGTAATGTCGTGTCCGGCAACCGAACGAGTAGAAGAATCGGGATTAACCGAAATGATTTTTACCAATAGCATTCCCTACTCTCGCGAAAGTACTAAAGTAAAACAGCTGTCCATTGCCGATATGTTTGCTATCACCATTCGTCGAGTGGTAAACAACGAATCTATCAGTTCACAGTACATTATGTAATATCTTTTTAGGATATTATTTATACAATAAAAGGAGGAAACTTATCGTTTCCTCCTTTTATGTTTTTTTACTCAATAATATAAATGATCAACATTCATTTGGCTAATATATTTGGGTGTAGTTGCCAAAAAGACAAAAGCTAAACTACCCGTTGAATACCTTGCAAAATCAACATTTCTTTAGGAACTGATTTTTTTATTGCCTCTTTCAACAAATCAAGAATTGAATTTCGGACATAGTCTTTACGAGTCACCAAACAAATTTGACGAGTAGGTTTAGGCACAGCAAAAGGACGTACTAACTCTTTTTGTTCCGCGCTCAATTGCAATAAAGCCAATTCGGGAATAAATGTTATTCCTTTTCCGGATTCCACCATTCTCATAAAAGTTTCCATGCTACCTAAACGATATGAAGCTTGATGAAGTTTCACTGCTTCCATTTGGCAAAAACGCATCAGTTGGTCACGAAAACAATGTCCTTCGTCTAATAACCAAAGTCTTTCTCCATTAATATCCGAGGAACGAATTAGCTCATTTTTAAAGATGCTTTCTTTGCGAGAAACGTACCCGAAAAATTGTTCATAAAACAACACATCACTCTGCAACAGCTTTTCATCTGTTGTATTAGCAATGATTGCCGCGTCTACTTTACCGGATGCTAACATAGACATACAGTCTTGCGTTTTCATTTCCATCACTCGAACATCCAATTCCGGATACTTTTCCATTAATTGCGGAAAGAATCGAGGCAATAAATAAGGAGCAATAGTAGGAAGGACAGCCAAACGGAAAATTCCTTTAAGAGAATTAGCCTCTTCGTTTACGATATCTTTTATCAAGGATGTCTGATAGATAACTCTTCGAGCTTGCTCTATCACTTTTAGTCCGGCAGCCGTTGGTTCTATAGGTTGCATACTTCGATCAAATAGCTTAACATTTAGTTCTTCTTCAAGCTTTTGAATCATCATACTAAGAGTAGGTTGCGTTACTTTGCAATATTCGGCAGCTTTAGCAAAATGACGAAACATATCTACTGCTAATACATATTCTAATTGTTGTAAAGTCATTGTTTCCCTTTCTTTATTAATTTATCTTACGTTGTACTTTTTATAATAAGGATGAGTGAAAGCAAGGTACATGATTAAGGCAAGAACGGTAGCAACTATACCTGCGTCAAAAACAGTAACACAATTTATATTCTCTATTAAATAACATCCTATCACTACTCCTAAACCCGTTCCTGCTTCCCACGATAAAAGATAAGTAGTATTAGCTGTTCCTCGTTGACAATGCTCCGACATATTAACAAAGATAAGCAAGAAGTCGGAAGCTACCAATCCAAATCCCAATCCTAACATGACAGCCGCAGTAATGAGTGCCATCTGTTCTGGATGAGTGATGATAAGTAATAAAGAAACTCCCATCAATATCAGTCCGCTTACTATTTGTGCTCTCACATCTGCATTCGCAAAAACAAACCTACTTGCTATCATAGCTATTAAAAAGCCCACACCCATTAAGCCGAAAAAGCGGATAGTAATGTCTTGCATAAGAAAAGATTCCGCATACATATTAATGGTAGTGAGCAACATTCCAAAAACAAAAGAGACTAGCATTAAGTTAAGTGCCGGCAACCAAGCTTTAAGCAACAAAAAGCGATCTAAAGAACAAAGAGATGTCCCCATTGGAGCTCTAAAGGGTACCGTCACCAAAGAAATAAATAATAATCCTATTACTCCCAAAAACATAGAAGCATAGATGACCATATCCAAACCTTGGTATTTATAAAGAAGTATTCCAATCATCGGACCAAAAACCATTCCCAAACGAGAAGCCCAACTATAACAAGTGTTAGCTTCGCTACGTTTTGTTGATGCCGTAATATCAATGGTGAGTGTGCTTCCCATTGTAGTGGTTATGCCAAAAAGCATACCTTGAGCCATACGCAAAACTATCATCCACAAAAGGCTATGAACAATGGTATAACCTCCTAAGATAGCTATTACCATAAAGTATGCCAACATACATACAGTCTTGCGACGATAAGCATCTATCAAATAATTATAGAATGAACCGGCAAAGAACATCGATACAGCAAACAAGGCGAGCACTCCGCCTGCGGTTGCTATTGTAGTATCAAAATGGTCTACCATATAAAGAGGTAATACCGGTAATAACATATATAAAGAAGCAAATAGCAACATATTGCTAATATACATCCTCACAAAGTCATGCGTCCATAATCTACTCATTGCGTGATTAATATTGTTCTAATTCATTAGGGAAATCATTTGTCTTCACATCTTGCACATATTGATTAATGGCATTTGTCATCACTGAATGAAGATCGGCATATCGACGAAGGAAACGTGGACTGAAACCTTGAGTCATACCCAACATATCGGTTACAACAAGTACTTGTCCGTCAACCTTTCCACCTGCGCCAATACCAATAACCGGAATAGTCAGTTCTTTTGCTACTCGTTCTGCTAGTGCTGCAGGAATCTTTTCGAGTACTAAGCCAAAGCAGCCGGCATCTTCTAATAAATGAGCATCGCGCACTAACTTGTCGGCTTCTTCATCGTCTTTGGCACGAACAGTATAAGTACCGTATTTATTAATTGATTGAGGCATTAATCCTAAATGTCCCATCACAGGAATTCCTGCCGAAAGAATACGTTTCACGGCATCTATCACTTCTTCACCACCTTCTAGTTTTAATGCGTCGGCATGAGACTCTTTCATTATACGAATAGCAGAAGCCAAACCTTCTAAAGAGTTTCCCTGATAAGAGCCAAAAGGCATATCTACTACTACTAAAGCTCGTTTTACGCCCCGTACCACTGATTTACCGTGATAAATCATTTGATCAAGTGTAATAGGAAGAGTAGTAACATTTCCTGCCATAACGTTTGAAGCAGAATCACCTACAAGAATAACATCTATCCCTGCACCATCCACTATCTGTGCCGTAGTATAGTCATAAGAAGTTAACATTGATATTTTCTCGCCTCTCTGTTTCATTTCAGAAAGACGGTGGGTAGTCACTTTTCTTGTATCGTCCGAAATATAGCCTGCCATAATTACAAAATGTTTATGATTAATAAGGGGGGCAAAGTTATAGCTTTTAATTTTAACAAAGCAAACAAACGAATAAAATGATAGAGTCTTTTTCAATAAGACTTCAAAAAACTTACAAAATCCTCTCTAAATATTATATTTCAATAATTTCGTCTTCGATTGGTATAGTAATAAAAAAGAGTTGTTTTAGATTTTACTAACAAATCTAAAACAACTCTTTTTTATTACTATGAAGGCTATTCTCTATATTCCCAATGAATTCATCACTGATTTAATTTTTTCGTCAGCAATAGCATTAGCTGCATCATAACCCTTACGACATTCTATTTGTCCCTTAACTTCTATATAGAATTTTATTTTAGGTTCTGTTCCGGATGGACGAATAGATACTTTACTCTCATCTTCGGTGAAATATTGCAGTACATTAGATGTTTCGGGCATATCAATTGTAGATACCTTACCCTTGTCATCTGTCTGCTTCAGCGTTTGATAATCTTTATAAAGAATAATCTTCGAACCTGCCATTTCTTTAGGAGGATTAGCACGGAAGTTCTCCATCATTTGTTTTATCTCTTCTGCTCCACTCTTTCCTTTCTTCACTACGCTAACGCCTTTTTCTTTCGAGAAGCCGTATTCTATATAAATATCTTGTAAGAGTTCATAAAGAGTTTTTCCCTTATCTTTAGCCCATGCTGCAATTTCGGCAATTAAACAGCAAGCAGATACTGCATCTTTGTCACGACAAAAATCTTCGGCCATGAAGCCGTAGCTTTCTTCGCCACCTCCGATATATTTTTGTTTGCCTTCGCGTAGACGAACTTCACGGGCAATCCACTTGAAGCCGGTATAGCAATCGAGCATCGTCACATCATTTTTGTCTGCCATCTTCTTTATCAGTTCAGTGGTTACAATAGTCTTTACCACAAACTCATTACCGGTCAGTTTATCCAAGCTCTTATATTGCGAAAGAATGTAATAAAGGTATATCATACAAGTTTGATTACCATTTATCAATACCCATTCTCCCTTATCGTCCTTTACAGAAATACCCACACGGTCGGCATCAGGATCGGAAGCCATCACTAATTCAGCATCTATTTTCTTTGCTAACTCAATAGCCATTGACAAAGCAGCGGGTTCTTCAGGGTTAGGAGATTTCACCGTAGGAAAGTCTCCGCTAATGATTACTTGTTCGGGCACAGTTACAATATTGTCGAAACCCCACATCTTGAGTGCACGGGGAATAAGCGTAATACCGGTACCATGTATCGGAGTATATACAATCTTCATATCCTTGTTACGAGTAATTGCGTTAGGATTGATAGAGATAGTTTTTACTGCTTTTAAGAACTCCCGATCTATGTTCTCTCCTATGATTTGGATAAGTTCGGGATTGCCTTTAAATTTGATGTCGGTAGCCGAAGTTATTTTGTTTACCTCATCAATAATTCCCTTATCGTGAGGAGCCAACACTTGTGCACCATCATCCCAATAAGCTTTGTAACCATTGTATTCTTTGGGATTATGAGAAGCAGTAAGAATAATACCGCTTTGACAATGCAAATGACGGATAGCAAAACTAACCTCAGGTGTAGGACGTAAATCTTCGAACAAATAGACTTTAATACCATTTGCAGAGAATATATCCGCAGATATTTCGGCAAACAAGCGGCTATTGTTACGACAATCGTGACCTACTACCACTGATAGTTGCTTTCCATCTTTAAAACTCTTATTCAAATAATTAGATAAGCCTTGAGTAGCTGCTCCTACGGTATATATATTCATCCGATTACTGCCTGCGCCCATAATGCCACGTAAACCGCCTGTTCCAAATTCCAGATCTTTATAGAAAGATTCAATCAATTCGGTTTTATCTTCAGCATTGAGCATTCTTTTAATCTCAGCCTGAGTTTCTGCATCGTAAGCCGGAGTTAACCACTTATTAGCTTTTGCGCTAACCTGTTTCAATAGTTCATCATTTTCCATAACTAAGCATGATTAGATTTATAATATATAATATTTATTTCTGTTTTTATATAGGCAAATATAGGAGAATTCTATTAGACTACCTATACTATCAACCTATAATTTGTTATTCTCTCATTTTATATCTATCGCCTGTGGTTTCCACTAGCTTTTCTAAAAATTCAGTTGGGTAACCGGGACGAATTACAGGGGCAGCCAAACCGGTATTAGTACGTTCGAATTTTCCATCTTTTATACGTTTTACCACTCCGTCGTTGTACTTCACAATTAAGTATTCACCCAACTGTTTCCAAGCATCAAAGGCTGTCTGTGCCGTCATGTTGGTATAGTTGTTTAAGAAGTCTTTTGCTTTATCCGGATTGGATGCGTACATTTTTACCGCCGCGCTTTCTATGCCGCTTTGTGCTTCGCTAAAAGTGAATTCCATCTGTTCCTGAACTGTCCGTACGTCGTCTATCAGTAAACTGTAACGAGGATATACCATATTAGCCACCCAATTGAATATCCAAAAAGAAGAATTCCACGAGAAAGTAATATAATCTCCTTGTCCCTTTGCGTAACATTCAGGTACACGATTGGCGCAACAATAGACAGGTGTATAAACTGTCATGTTTGCATCGTCCATACCAAACCACAGTACTCCGCCAACAGCATCGGGCAAGTCTGCTCTCATCTGTGAAACAAAGGTGAAGCCCGTTTGTTGTGTTGAGATGGGACGTTCGTTAAAATATTCTTGTCCATTCACTTTAAAAGTTAGAGGAGAAAGACGATATGGAGAGTTGAATGCACCGGCAGCGAGGTCTTTAGAGAAGTCTAGTGCAGTACCCTCATAATGGTCGCGCATTGCCTTTTGTACATCTTGCACCGATAGTTTACGATTGGGTTTAATATACAAGGGCATTGGTGTATTACTCTTTCCTTGTATATAAGAAAGGTATGCTTCCATTTCGGGATTAAACATTCTAAAATAGCTCCATACTCTGGCTTCACAAAATCGAAGAGCTCCAAAATCAAGAGGCGCATAAGTATCGGCAAAACTAAAGTCTTTGTTTACCCCTGCGAAATAACCTTTTTCGCGAGCGAAAGAAATAACATCGGAAGAGTATAGACAATTGTCGCGGTCGTCCATATTAAAGGTACGAATACGAGCTTGGTTAGCGTGTGCCGAAATACAATCATCGGGAATACGAACGGCTACCCAAACAGCCCCCTTCACTCCGGGACCTTTGCCTATCATTTCTAAAATCCAGACCTCATTGGGGTCGGCAATAGAGAACGATTCACCACTACTATAATAGCCGTATTCCTTTACTAAGCGAGTCATCACTTGAATTGCTTCTTTTGCCGTACGCGAACGTTGGAGTGCTAGGTATATCAGGCTTCCGTAATCCATAATTCCGGTACTGTCTTCCAACTCAGGACGACCACCAAAAGTGGTTTCGCCAATGGTTACTTGATATTCGTTTATGTTACCTATCACGTTGTAAGTCTCTCGTACTTGTTCTATCTGCCCTAGGAACTTACCGGTATCCCATTCGTTCACATTCAGCATGGTTCCTTTAGGATAACTTGCTGCCGGATAATGGTACAGTTCTCCATACAATCCATAGGAATCGGCTGAATAAGAAACTATGGTAGACCCATCTGTTGAAGCTGCTTTTCCTACAATCAAATTAGTGCAAGCCAACGTAGTTGTTACCACAGAAGTCAACGTTACAGCCAAAAGTAAAAATCGTTTATTTATCATTATATTATCTGTTTATTATCGTTTATTTCACCACACAAAAGTATCTTCTATTTGGGTAATATTGCCACAGTTATCTTCTACCTTCACCACCAAGGTATGCTTGCCTCCTTTACGAACATGACAAGGATTGAGTGCGCAACTCAATACAGCATTTTTAGCACTGAATCCAAAGAGTGCAAACTTACCATCGATTGTTCCGCCAAAGGATTTAATTCCTGTTTGCGCGTCTTTAACTGCGTACATAATAAGTCCGCGCCCCCAACTCGAACGGCTTACGGGAGTTACTTTGGGCGGAATTGTATCGATAGCTACTGTATAAGTACCCATTTCACGAATATTTGCTTTCATCCAACCGTTTTGATAAGTTCCCCCTACAGAAGATAGATTTTTTCCTTGTTTGCGAGCTACGTAATATTTACTTGTATCTTTTAGTGGAAGCCTACGTACGCCAATCATCAAGCTACAATACGTATGCAAAGGCAGTGGCGCATCGTGAAGTTGATAGTCAAAAGAAATGGCATTGGTATCATTGCGTACTTTGCAGTTGAGTGCGACATCTTCATAAAGCATTCCTTTAGGAATGACTAGTTCCATACCCGGTTCTTGCACCACATTTGCCCGATTCCATGCCAAGAGATGTTTATCGTTGGGATAGTAAGGAGGGATTGTCTGTTTCCGTCCTCTCACTATAAAGCGATAGTAAGAAGCATTTCCGTATAAATCTTTGAGAACATAAAGGAACTTATAATCCCGTTCTTGATTGATGTTTATAATTCCTCTGTTTTTGTTTGCCCGCAATGCCCGAAGTGTATTGCCCGGTGCGATAAACGATTTCATCACCCACGAGCCTTTCAATTTCCATGCAGTAAAGTCTGTCCACGAGTTAATCATTCTATTCTCGTTGTATGCATACTTATCAATGGTACTATTAAAGACTTCCGCACTGTCTACATAAAGAGTAACCGATTGTACACCATACACATTGTCCGTCTCATCCATATAATCGTAAGCTTTGATGCCTACTCCCATCTCGCCCCATGCTTCCACGGGCTTGGCTAGACTATGTTTTCCCTTCGGGACAGAAATATTAATGGTTTCCTGAGTAATATGTCCATTAACGATACCTCGTCCTGCTTGTGGGTATACCACCACAGCTCTAGCTCTTGGAGGAGTTGTATCTTTCACTTTATTCATATAAAATTGCAAAGGGTCTATATTTTCTTCCGTCGAAGTCTTACGAATTTCCATGTGAAGATGTGGACCAAAAGAGAAGCCTGTATTTCCGCTCAAGGCGATAATCTGCCCCTGTCGGCATGGGAAGATTAAAGAATCGGGTGTAAGTTCCACAGCAAAAGTCTGATGTTCGTATTGATACTTTTCCACCAAATCGGCAACCTGTTTGGTAAAAGTCTTAAGATGTCCATAGACAGAAGTGTAACCATTAGTATGCGTAACATAAAGAGCATTACCATATCCTCCGGTAGAGACTGAAATACGCGATATGTAACCATCGGCAATACAGTGAATAGGTTTTCCTTCCACACTCTCGGTTTTAAAATCTATGCCTCCATGAAAATGATTGGAACGTAGTTCTCCAAAGTTTCCACTCAAATAAAGAGGAAAGTCGAAAGGCGGAACAAAAATTTTACTAACGTTGGTTTGTGCCTGCAACGATGCTCCGCACAAGAAGCAAAGTGCGATAATATATTTTCTCATTTAATATTTTAACCTTATATTATTCCATGTCTGATTTATCGAAAGATAGAGGAAGCAAGCCGGCTACTCCTTCTATTATATAAATATGTTCAGCACCATACAGCAATATCTTAATAGTTTGTTGATAACGTTTTTCGGTTTCCAATATTACTTGTCTACAAGCCCCACAAGGAGGAATAGGATGATTAATGAATCCGCGTTCGGTACGTGCTGCAATAGCTAAAGCGGTGACCGCTTGATCGGGGTATTGAGAGTTTGCATAAAAGAGAGTGGTACGTTCAGCGCATAATCCCGAAGGATAGGCTGCGTTCTCTTGATTTGTCCCGGTAACTGTTACTCCATTTGCCAATAAAGCTGCTGCTCCTACCGAAAACTTAGAGTAAGGCGCATAGCTTCTTTTAGTAGCTTCAACAGCTTGGTCAATAAGTGCTTTGTCTTCTACGCAAAGCTCGTTATATTTACATACTTTGATGCACGTTTTGATAATCAATTCTTTCATGATTCTATTCTTTAATTATAAGTTGGAAAGACAAAGTTAGTAAAGAGATTGGTATATTCGATTATTTTTATGACTTTTGTAGCCGTCAATCACTTAAAAAGATATAACATGAAGTTTTTCCGTTTGCTCTTTAGCCTTTCTCTTATTCTATTGACCGTTATCAGCGCACAAGCACAACATCGAAATAAACGCTATATTGAATATATAGCCACTTACAACGAAATTGCTGTCAATCAAATGAGGACACACAGAATACCTGCCAGCATCACGCTTGCACAAGGTTTACTTGAATCGGGAGCTGGACAAAGTACATTGGCAAGGAAATCAAACAATCACTTCGGCATTAAGTGCGGCAATTGGTCGGGAAGAAGAGTTTATCACGATGATGATGCTCGCGGCGAATGTTTCCGTGCTTATCGTAACCCGGAGATGTCATACGAAGATCATTCTAAGTTTTTAACTTCCGGCTCACGCTACGATTTTCTTTTTCGCCTCAGTATTACCGACTACAAAGCATGGGCAAGAGGATTAAGGAAGGCCGGTTACGCTACCGACCCTTCGTATGCAAATAGATTGATACAAATTATTGAAGACTACGATTTATATAAATACGACAGCCGTTCTCGTTACAAAAAAGAACATTCAGAACCTGTGGTAATAAACCCTCATCAAGTGAATATTGCTAACGATTTGCTTTACATTATAGCCCGACAAGGTGATAGTTTCAAAAGCATTGGTAAAGAGTTCGACATCCGTCCACGAAAAATAGCTAAATATAATGAGTTGGACAAAGACTATACGCTTGCTCAAGGCGACATCGTTTTTCTACACGAAAAGAAGAAACGTGCCCCTAAAGGCTACACTGTACATATTGTAGGCGACGACGACTCCATGCATAGCATAGCCCAACGATATGGTATTCGCCTAAAAAGTCTTTATAAGATGAACAAAAAAGATCCCGAAGACTATGTACCCGAAGTAGGCGAACGATTGAGAGTAAGATAAGCAATGCACATAAATTACAACAAATAGCTCAAAGAACCGATTCTTGATAAAAAATGTACTTGTCAATATTTAAGAAGCATCAAAAAGGAATAAAAAAGGCTTTTATGGTAGTTATCTAAACAACGGAACATATAAAAGTCGGTATCAAGTTCAATCTATATCAATACATAATTAACAGGACAGCGGACAAATTAATATATATTAAAACTTATGGCGGAAATTAGAAAGATTTCCAAGCCATAATCTTTATACGAATTAAACAACTTATAACAAGATACTTATATACGTAAATAGTTTTCAAAAACAATCTTCACTTCTATCCTTTAAAATTGTAACGGGACAACGGGACAAAAAATAACGTGTTTTCTTAACTACTGAAAAATTTAATTATAATTCCAATTTCAATATTCAATCTCGAATTTTAATTAAAATTTTAATAGGTT
>JAVVPX010000002.1:0-47701 GCA_036655555.1 Bacteroidaceae bacterium
AAGGAGTTGGCAGCATGGCTTGATATAAATCCAAATCTCCCACCTCTATAATTATTAACTATATCTATCAGATACATTATATTAGCATCTTGAGCGGGACGAAAACGCTGGAAATAAGGTTTAAATAAACCGGAAGAAATACGGTCGCTAAGAAATATTACTAATGCAATCATTGTGATTATCAGTAATGTTTCTTTTAACTTGTTGTTTTTTACAATCACATAGAGCAAAGTTAGTGCTAACGGAATCCATATTACAGTACTGGTAAATATCCATAGAAAGCCATCCCAAAATAGAGAATTACTTCCATTTAAATATAGGGTAACTTCCTTGTCATATTCTATTAGTTGCTCAATATTGCTCATTATAGTTAGATTATTTCAATATCATCTGTCGAAATCCAGCCTATATTACCATCTTCTAATTTTATTTCTTTCCATTCTTTCATTGAATTGTCTGTGACACTTACCTTTCTACCTTCATGGAGAATAAATAAATCGGTGCCACTCTCATTAGGTGTACTTTTGATGGTGACGCTTGGAGAAATAACGATGGCGCTTGTGCGATTAAGCAATGCGTCTTTTTGAATAGATGCAAATGAATTAGACACAACAACAAATACAAGCATAAGCAGACAGGTTATAAATCCTATTTTCTTAATAATCACCTTGTTGGTAAAAATAAAGAGAAAGAGAAATCCTATCATGAGGATAAAACAAACAATGCCTAAAGTAGCCCAAGCATCTACCCCCATGCTATTAATTAACGATTGAATCCAAGTGACTAAAAAAAACTGAGGTATTGAATCTACCTTATCCACAGTTTTGCTTTGAGCTAATTCGAGATTGAAACGGATGTCGCTGTCTCCCGGTTTAAGTAGTAAAGCTCTTTCGTAATTAAGGATTGCTTTTGCTATGCTTTCTGCCTTAAAGTAGCTATTGCCCAAATTATAGTAGATATCCGCCGATTCACCTTTCTTTAATAACGACTCGTATAATTGAATAGCCGAAGCATAATCGTTACGAATATAAGCGCTGTCGGCTTCTCCTTTAGTTGCATTTTCTATTACTATGGTCGAAAATGTTTTAGGAGTAATATTTGTGGAATTTATAGAATCGCTAACCACGGAATCTATATTCAAGGAATCTTGTGCTCCAACAGCCAAAGAGCAAATAAAACTTACTACTAAAAATAATATCTTTTTCATTCTGATAATGTTCTGTTTAGTTAGTGCTTAATTATATTTTCCATCTTGCTTATAACCTCCATGGATGATGAGTAAACTTTATCCATCGCTTCATTTTCATCTCCGGGAGCATATCTTGCAAATTCACATTGATTGAGTGCATCTATAAATTCTTTAGTTAATTCAACTGATACTCCATATTTTGCCAACTCATATTCAATATTATCTTTAGATAATTGCGATACCGGTATGTTTAGTTTATCACTAATATATCCCCATAATGCTTTCAAAATTTCATCATAAAATTCAGCTTTCTTATTTTCTTTGAGGAATTTTTCAGCTGTCTTCATCCTTTTAGCTGCCACTTTATTTGCCTTCTTGGTACGAACTTTAGCTACATTCGCATTCTCTATTACTTTTTTTCTATAAATAATAACCAATGCGATAAAGAAGCATAATGGAATAATGTACCACAAATAGTAGATAAAAGAGCCAAATAGGAAATCACCTTTTGGTCTAAGCGTAGAATTGCCGGATTTGATATATCTAATATCTTGTCCAATCATTTTTAAGTCTTCTTTATTTGTGAAATCCGCAATCATTTGATCGGCATTTCCGGCACCTTTTTCTACTTTAATTTCATAATTTTCTGTTTTTAATGTCTTATACGACTTCGTTTTTAAGTCAAAATAAGAAAACTCTACAGCCGGGATATTAAATGTGCCCGGATGCCTAGGTATAGCTAAATATTCAATTACTTTACTACCCGATAAGCCATTTCTTGTAGTCGAAAATTTATTATCTATTTTAGGGTCATACATTTCAAAGTCTTTAGGAAATGCTATTTCGGGCGTATTGATTAACTTCAAATTACCTGTCCCGGAAATAATAAGCTTGATAGTTACCGCATCATTCGTTTTCAATTCTTTTGTATTAATAGAAGAACTGAGGGTGAACTCCCCTACTCCTCCCGAAAAGGAAGCGGGTTTACCTGCAGGAAGAGGATTAACATTAATGGTTATTTTGGGAGTAATTAAAGCCTTCTTTACTTCCACGTAGTTATTACCGCCATTAAAAAAAGCGTCGAATGGGTCGGCCGAACGAACTGCTTTTGCTACCGAGGCATCGAATTGAGCGGATGGAATCTCTAGTTTGCCTGTTTGTTGAGGGAAAAGAACATATTGAGCACAGATTGCTGTTCGATAGTTTCTACCTTTATAGTGTTCCATCGAAGCTTCTTGCTTTTGAGAAATTTTTATCTCTTGAGAATGGAAGCCTTTGAAATCAGGCATCTTCACGTTGTTGAAACCTTGAAAGCTGACAGCTGTATAAAGTTTATAAGTCAGCAGAAGTGCTTCTTGCTCATAAACAGAAGATTTACTTGCTGTTACGAGCATAAATATGTCTTGATTAGAAACCTTTGTACCCGAAGATTGTGAGCGAGAAGAAGAACTTTCCTCGTCGGAATTATTACTTCCGGTTTTATCGGGAGGAAGTACTTTTATCCTAAGAACATTAGAATTCATTGCATTTCCATCCGCAACAATAGAAGCAGCAGGAATTGTAAATGTACCTTCAT
Organism: Bacteroidaceae bacterium; assembly: GCA_036655555.1. GTDB lineage: Bacteria > Bacteroidota > Bacteroidia > Bacteroidales > Bacteroidaceae > Bacteroides. The sequence continues at coordinate 2,766 of JAVVPX010000002.1, forward strand.
TTTCGGCTAACAATATATAAGTAAAAGTAATAGTACTACTAGAACTTATGTTACCATTTATAATTTGAGTACTACTCTGCTGCGAACGGCTTGGTCCCATCAATACTTCAAAACCTTTAATAGAAGGTGCTCTGAAATCCTTTATCTTTTGAGTAGTAACGGTATATGTTAGTCTAAATTGTTCTCCTGTTACTACTGCATCAGGTGCCGAAGCTGTAAAGCTTGCCCTTTCATCTGCCTTTGCATTCAATCCGGCTATTAATAGAATGAATAAGAAAATCAGTTTTCTCATTGCTTGTTTATTTTTAATCATCAGTTATTCTGCTATTTTAATTACCAATCCTTATCAAGTTTTCCGCTTTGAACCTGTTGTAACTGTTTCTTTACCTTATCTTGAGTTTGTTTTTCGTCTTGCATAGCGGCATTCAACAGCTGCTGAGCATTCTCTTTCGACATCTCATCTTTTTTCTGCTTTTCAGGCTTAGGAGGTTGTTGCTGTTGATCTTCTTTTTTCTTATCATCTTGCTTTTTTTGCTCCTGCTCCTTCTTTTCCTGTTCTTTTTTCTTATCGTCTTTGTTATCTTTATTGTCCTGATTCTGTTTTTGTTGATCTTTCAACATTTTTTGAGCCAAAGCCAAGTTATAACGAGTTTCATCATCTTTAGGATTGTTGCGCAACGATTGTTTGTATGCTTCAATACATTGTTGATATTGTTTCCCGGATTGCAAAAGTACTCCCATGTTGTGATATATCTTTGCTAGCTTTGTTTTATTTTTCTCTATCCTCGAAGCTGCGTCATATTGCTCCATAGCTTCTTTCGACTTATTTTGCTGCGACAAGGAGTTCCCTAAATTATACATCGATTCAACAGATTGAGGGTTTAACTCTAATCCCTTACGATAGTTAACTTCTGCTTTTACAAAAGCACTATCCTTATAAAGTTTATTACCTTTGCGTAAGTAATCTCTTTCATTTCTCTGCGCAAAAGTTATATTTGCAAGCAGTAGAAAGACTATTAGGATACTATATTTAATATGTGACATATTTTTTATGATTGCTTAATGAAACAGCTTTATATTTTTAAACAGTGGATTCCTTCGCTCTAATATCACCATTTCGAGGAGTAACAAGATAAAGATAATCCATGCAATTGTTTGATATTGCTCATCAAATTCTGTATAAACTTGACTTTCAACATCTGCCTTAGCCAATTTATCAATTTCTTTACTCAATCCTCTTTGGGCTGAATTTGTATTGTCTACTCTAATATATGCGCCATTACCGGCTTTTGCTATTTCCTGACACATCTGCTCGTTAAGCCGAGTGACAATAACATTACCATCTTTATCTTTACGGAAATCATTAGTGCCTTCTATAGGAATAGGTGAACCACCGGGAGAACCAACTCCCAAAACATACACTTGCATTCCCTTTTCTGCAGCAGCTTTTGCAGCTTCTACAGCACCGTCTTCATGATTCTCTCCATCTGTAATTACGATAATAGCTCGCCCTACACCTTCTTGAGGAGTAAAACTTTTGACTGCTAAGTTTATGGCAGTACCTACTGCTGTTCCTTGCTTAGATATCAAAGAGGGGTTAATAGATTCAAGAAACATTTTAGCTGAAATATAATCACTTGTAATTGGCAATTGGGTAAAAGCATCCCCCGCAAACACAATTAATCCAACTTTATCATTCTCTAACTCATCTACTAATCTAGATACAAGTTTTTTAGACTTTTCTAAACGACTTGGAGTTACGTCTTGAGCCATCATCGAATTGGATATATCTAACGCAATAACAACCTCTACCCCACTTCGTTTAACGGTCTCTAATTTAGAACCAAATTGCGGACGTGCCAAAAGGACTATAATAAAGGCTAAAGCAGTAAAAGTCAGCCAAAACTTTAGGCTAGGACGATATTTAGAAACATCGGGCATCAGTTGAGCAAGCAATTCGGGGTCACCGAACTTCTTGATATTCTTTCTTCTTTTATAATTAGAATATAAATAGAAAGCAATTAGAAACGGCAATATTATAAGTAGATATAAATATGTCGGGTCAGCAAATCGAAACATAATGTATCTTGTTTTTAATTAGGGTATTTTTTTCAATATAGAGTTACGTAACAAGACTTCGCCGAGTATACATAAAAAGGCAATCAATGCGAACCATTGATATTCCTCTTGTCTCTTGCTATATTCTTTTACATTCAACTTTGTTCTTTCTAATTTATCAATTTCTTTATATACTTCCTTCAACTTTGAATTGTTGGTAGCACGAAAATAATTGCCGTCCGACGTTCCCGCTATTTTAGTTAAAGTAGGCTCATCAATTTCAACAGGCATATTTACGTATTGTATTCCGGCAGCAGTAGGATATGGATATGGAGCAGTTCCATTTGTTCCCACTCCAATAGTATAAACTCTGATTCCAAAGCTTTTAGCTATTTCCGCAGCCGTTAATGGCGAAATGTCTCCTCTATTATTTGTACCATCCGTCAATAGGATAATAACTTTAGATTTCGCTTTGCTATCTTTTAATCTAGTCACTGCATTAGCAATTCCCATTCCAATAGCCGTTCCATCTTCTATCAATCCTTTTTGTGCAATATCACTACTTATGCCGTGGAAAAGATTTAATAATACAGCATGATCGACTGTTAGCGGACATTGTGTAAAACTTTCTCCGGCAAAAATAGTCAAACCTATATTATCATTGGGACGACCATTAATAAACTCCGCTGCTACTTCTTTTGCCGCCTCCAAACGATTAGGTTTTAGATCTTCGGCAAGCATACTAGTAGAAACGTCGATAGCTAACATAATATCAATGCCTTCCACTTCTGTATTTTGCCAATTATTAGTTGTTTGCGGACGAGAAAGGACAAGAATCAACATGATTAGCGCAATTATTCTCAGCACAAAAGGTATATGCAGCAAATAAATCTTATAACTTTTTGGAGCATGCGCATACACTCGAGTATCAGAAACTTGAAGTGTAGGCTCATTTTTCCTCCTTTTAAGAATATACCATATTATATAAGGTATAAGCAAAAGCAATAAAAATAAATATTCAATATTAGCAAAAATCATTATCTACTTATTTATTTTATTAAAAACACAAGTTATATATCTCTGAACCAACGTATAGCAAAAGGTAGATAACAGATGCGGACAAAACAACAATGCCGGTAAATAGCAATATTTTAGCCCGTTTAGATCGTTTTTCCTCAACCGTTATTTCTATTGGTTCCGGTTTCTTATTAATAACATCTTCCACTTTTGTTTGATTGATAAACTCAATGGCATTCACTAAATTCATATCATTTTCGTTTATCAGCGGATTATGTTTAGCAAACTTTACCAAATCTGCTGTTTGGAAAAGAAGTTTCAAGTCTTCAATAGATTCCTTATCATTAGTTTCCAATAATTTAGAAATAATCTCTGATGAAATCATTTCTAAAGCATTAAAGCCAAATCTATCCTTTATATAGACACGAATAGTATCCGTCAGTTCTGTATAATATTCTTTTGGATTACCCTTCTGCCATTCTTTTTCCGCTTTAATGCGTTCTATCTCTTTCATAGCCAATTGGTGTGGCGGAAGTTTTGGTTCCACCTTCATCTTTCGGATAATAGGCTTGTTATCATTGAGTCGGATAATAAAAAAGATGATTAACGCAAACAGAGGAATCATCAAAAATGAATACAATACGATATCTTTCCAATCTTCCCAAGCAAAAGGAGGATTCATAATTGCTTTCTGCCCAAATATTTGATCCGCATGAAGAGTGTCTACCGGCATTGAATAAACCTTTAATGCTAGAGCTTTTGATTTATATATTTTATTATCCACCATAACTTCAAAAGGAGGCAAATAATAAAGAGCTGAATCAAAAGCCGTAACGGTATATTCTTGAGTGACAAGTAGCCGTTGTCGGTTATTTAAATATTGAGTATCAGCTTTAGCTACATCTACAATTTCAACGCCACTGATTATAGTATCGTTAAATTGGGGAAAGCGTACTTTTTGCTTAGCATCATAGCTAACTTCCAACTTTATTTTAGCTTGTTCCCCAATCAATATTTGCAGAGAATCGATAGTTGCATCCACCGTAACGGACTGTGCCTTGGTAGCTTGCGAAATGGCAAGCAAACAGAATGCACATCCTAGCGCAAAAATCTTACTATTCATTAATAATGTATATCTACTCATATCTTTTATCAGTTTCTTTTAGCAAATAAGCTTAAAAGGGCTTTTACATAATCTTGGTCTGTCCGAACGGAAATAGAATCAACATTGCTCTTTGTAAATGTTTCATTCAAAGTGCCTTGTTTCTTTATCCACCAATCATGATGAGCTTTTCTTAAAGCGGCAGATGAAGTATCAATCCATTGTTCATGTCCTGTTTCGGCATCCTTAACCTTCATTAAACCAACAGACGGCAATTCCTCTACCCTCTTATCATACACTTGGATAGCAACTAAATCGTGTTTACGATTAGCTATAGTCAAGGCATTTTTGAAATTCATATTATCAATAAAGTCGGATAATACAAAAGTTGTACATCGTTTCTTTATCACGTTTGTTAGGTATTCAATCGCCAACTTTATATCAGTTCGTTTACTTTCCGGTTCGAAATCAATTAACTCGCGGATAATATATAAGATATGTTTACGACCTTTTTTGGGAGGAATAAACTTCTCTATTTTATCAGAGAAGAAGATTACCCCTATTTTATCGTTGTTTTGGATAGCAGAGAAAGCTAATGTAGCAGCTATTTCCGTCAACATATCCTTTTTTGTTTGCTTAATAGTTCCAAATTCCAAACTCGCCGAAACGTCTACTAGTAACATGACGGTTAGTTCGCGCTCTTCTTCAAACACTTTTATATAAGGTTTGTTGAAACGTGCGGTCACATTCCAATCGATGTCCCTAATATCATCACCATATTGATATTCACGAACTTCAGAAAAGGCCATACCTCTCCCTTTGAAAGCGGTATGATATTGTCCCGCAAATATATTGCTCGACAGCCCTCGAGTCTTAATCTCAATCTGGCGAACTTTCTTTATAAGTTCATTTGTTTCCATTCAGATTAAGGTACTTCTACTTTATTAAGAATCTTACTTACAATTTCATCAGCCGTTATATTGCTTGCTTCTGCTTCGTAAGTTAGTCCGATACGGTGACGTAATACATCGTGAGCGATGGCACGTACATCTTCCGGAATTACATATCCTCTACGTTTAATAAATGCATATGTACGAGCTGCCAATGCTAAATTGATAGAAGCACGAGGAGAACCTCCAAAGGAAATCATGTCTTTTAGTTCCTTCAAGTCATACTTTTCAGGATAGCGAGTAGCAAACACTATATCAACAATATATCGTTCTATCTTTTCATCTAAATATACTTGGCGAACTACCTTACGAGCTTCAATTATTTCTTCTGCCTTAAGGATGGGTTTCACATTAAATTTCTCTCCGCTTATATTTTGACGAATGATTAACTTTTCTTCTTCTTGGTGTGGATAGTCAATAACTACCTTCAACATGAAACGGTCTACCTGTGCTTCAGGAAGCGGATAAGTACCTTCTTGTTCTATTGGATTTTGGGTAGCTAATACTAAAAATGGGTCTGGAAGAGGGAAAGTTTCTTTACTTAATGTGACCTGTCTTTCTTGCATTGCTTCCAACAAAGCACTTTGTACTTTAGCCGGTGCACGGTTTATTTCATCAGCTAACACAAAGTTTGCGAAAATAGGTCCCTTCTTTACGAGGAACTTTTCATCTTTCTGACTATAAATCATAGTTCCTACCACATCGGCAGGAAGCAAATCCGGAGTAAACTGTATTCTGCTATACTTCGCATCTATCAAAGATGCCAATGTTTTAATAGCTAATGTTTTCGCCAATCCCGGAACGCCTTCTAACAAGACGTGTCCATCCGATAATAGACCTATTAATAAAGACTCTACTAAATGTTTCTGTCCTACAATAACCTGATCCATTCCTACTGTCAGGTTGGTAACAAATGCACTTTGTCGTTCAATCCTTTCGTTTAGCTCACGAATATCAATTGATTCAGCCATAAAATTATAATTTAATTTGTTGATTACTAAATTGCGGAATAACAAGAAATTAAATGTTCCACTCTCCTATTTTTCCATACTCCAAAAATACGGCTTATAATTAACAGCAGCAACTAATTTTTATTAAAAAATAATTTAGTTTGTTTACATTCGATAGAAAGTATTATCTATTTCGTAAAGCAGGTATTCTTAGCATTGCGCCGATGGGAATTCTATTTGGATTTTTGATGATATCCCGATTGTGTTTTACTATATAAGGCCAAAGTTCTTTCGTCTTATAATAATATTTAGAGATGGAGGTTAAGGTTTCTCCTATCTGTAATTTATGAGTAGTCATAGTTCCTATTATCACATAGTTGGTGGAGTCCGGTTTAAAGTTATGGGAATCTTTATTTATTCCGGTAATTATTGTTTGAGTGGTATCAATGTCAGCTTGAGGGATAGCAGATTTGATAGGCTTAATCGTCTTTTTAGCTATAATACTTTTTTCGATTGGGGGTGTAGGAGTTTCTGTTTTAAACAAATTAGGTTTAAAGAACAAGAAAATTGTACCGCTAGTAAGGAGTACAACAAGCGATATGATGGTAATGAAATAAGGTAGTCCACTGCTTTTGGTAGAATCCTTTTTCTTTTTCTCAATGTCTTTTGTCTCTGCTTCTTTTTTTTCAGTTTCCTCTATTTCAATATATTCTGCTTCATCTTCATTCTCGTCAATAGCAATTTCGTCTAGCAACGTGGCGTCATTGTTGAGGACAACAGTTTCGAAATGAGCAAAAGGCTTGTTAATTGCTTCACGAATGGAATTATCGGGAAGAAAAAGAATTTTAGAGTGCCCCTCTATCTTTATTCGTTCACCGGTATTTATGCTTACACTGTCCCTGCTATCTACTTTGGTTATTTTAAAAGTACCTAAACCTTTTATTTTTATGTACTTGTCATCTTGCAAAGCTTTCTCGATAAGAGCAAACATAGCTTTAAGTAGCTTTTCGGCATCGGACTTATTTATGTCTTGCTTAGAAGCTAATAGGTCTACTAAATTTTGTATTGTAATTCTCTCATTCATAGTATTCCTTATTATTTAAACTTATCCTTCATGGGAATACTTGGTTTAAAAGTCAACACTAATTTAGGGGGAACCAACATCCGTAGTTTGCTAACCGGATTGACTGAGATACGTTCCATTCTTTTCTTTACCTCGAACATTCCAAATCCTTGAATATAGATTGCATCATCTTCTTGCAGTTGTTTAGTCATGATGGAAATAGCGTCATTCAATGAATCGCTAACTTTTTGGGTACTCCATCCCATTTGCTTAGATAATTCCAATATAAATTCTTTACTAGTCAAGGTTCAAAGATTTTAAAACATTATTATATTTACTCAATCACTTTAGCATATAAATCAAAATCGTCTGCATCAATGATTTCTACTTGATAGAAATCACCTATATTTAGTTTTTTATCTTTCAGATTAATAAGGACTTCCGGATCTACTTCCGGTGAATCAAATTCTGTTCTACCTATGTAATAATCGCCCTCTATTCGGTCGATAATCACTTTCATTACTTTCCCAATTTTAGCAGTGCTCAACTCAGCCGAAATGCCTTGTTGTATGTCCATTAATTCATCCAAACGTTGTTGCTTAACTTCTTGTGGAATAGAATCTTTGTATGCTTTTGCAGCATAAGTTCCTTCTTCTTCAGAATAAGTAAATGCTCCCATTCTATCAAAGCGAGCTTTACGAACAAATTCTTTTAGCTCTTCAAAGTCTTCTTTTGTTTCTCCGGGATGTCCTACCATTAGTGTTGTACGCAAATGAATGCCGGGAACTTCTTTGCGAAATTGTTCTATTAGCTGATAAGTCTCTTCTTTATTTACATTACGTCGCATTACTTTCAGCATATTATCGCTAATGTGCTGAAGGGCAATATCCATATATTTACATACATTCTTTCGCTCGCGCATTACTCTAAACAAATCCATAGGGAAATGAGCAGGATAAGCATAATGTAACCTAATCCATTCTACGCCCGGTATGTCCGAAATCTTTTCTATCAGTTCCGGAAGCATTTGTTTTTTATACAAATCAACTCCGTAATAAGTTAGTTCTTGCGCAATTATTTGAAACTCTTTTACGCCCTTATTCACTAAATAGCGCACTTCGTTCAATATGTCATCTATGCTTCTAGAAATATGTTTTCCGGTAATTATAGGAATAGCACAATAGGAACATTTGCGATCGCAACCTTCCGATATTTTTAGATAAGCATAATGAGAGGGGGTTGTTAGTTTTCGTTCTAATTGAAATTCGGTCTTATAAACCTTGCCTAAGTCCGCAAGTAATTCTTTCCAATTAAACTTTCCATAAAATTTATCAACCTGTGGTATCTCAACTGCTAACTCTTTGAGATATCTTTCAGAAAGACATCCCATCACAAATAGTCTTTTTAGTCTGCCTTCTTCTTTCGCCTCGGCAAACTCTAGTATCATATTAATGGATTCTTCTTTTGCGTCACCAATAAACCCGCAGGTATTGATAACGGCAATCTCTCCTTCCGGTTTTTCTGCGTCGTGGGTAACTTTATATCCGTTAGCCTCAAGTTGACGTATGAGCTGTTCCGAATCAACTAGATTTTTGGAACAACCAAGGGTAATAATATCTATGGTATTTCTTTTCATCAATGTTCTCCAAATAAAGAGTCAACAAATTCTTTTTTGCGGAATACTTGTAAATCTTCTATTCCCTCTCCTAAACCAATATACTTTACCGGAATTTTGAATTGGTCGGAAATACCAATTACTACTCCTCCTTTGGCTGTACCATCAAGTTTAGTGATAGCCATAGAAGTAACTTCAGTAGCTATTGTAAACTGTTTAGCTTGTTCAAATGCATTTTGTCCGGTAGAACCGTCTAGTACCAATAAGACTTCATTAGGAGCATTGGGTACTACCTTTTGCATCACATTCTTAATTTTGGTTAGTTCGTTCATTAAATTAATTTTGTTGTGCAGACGACCTGCTGTATCAATGATAACAACGTCCGCATTGTTCGCAACGGCAGAACTTAATGCATCGAAAGCGACAGAAGCAGGATCGGACCCCATCTTTTGTTTAATAACAGGTACTCCTACCCTTTCGCCCCATATGACTAGTTGTTCAACAGCTGCTGCCCGAAATGTGTCGGCGGCTCCTAAATAGACCGATTTGCCTGCTTTTTTGAATTGATAAGCGAGCTTACCAATCGTTGTAGTCTTTCCTACTCCATTTACGCCCACTACCATAATAACGTAAGGCTTCTTTCCCTCCGGAATACTAAAGCTATCAGCATCTACCGTATTACTTTCTGTCAATAATGCCGCTATCTCTTCTCTAAGTATGTTATTCAATTCCTCAGTGCCTACATATTTGTCCGAAGCTATTCGACTTTCGATGCGTTTAATGATATTTAGAGTTGTTTCCACACCCACATCGGAGGTTATAAGGACTTCTTCCAAATTGTCTAGGACTTCATCATCAACTTTTGATTTACCTGCCACAGCACGTGCTATTTTGCTAAACACGCTTTCTTTGGTTTTAGACAATCCCTTGTCTAAAGTTTCCTTCTTTTCTTTTGAGAAAAAATTGAATAATCCCATGATAACTACTTATTATATATGAACAACAAAAGTAATATAAATAAGTGAGATTAAAAAAGAAGAGCAATGAAACTATAAAGAAAAATCTATTCTAAATTACTGTTTTTTGTTTTATAATATTTATGGCTCACCCGATATTTATAGGGGATTATTCCTCCCCCTATATACACTCTTATTGAAGTATTAAAAGTCTTCAGTATTATTTTTAAAATGAACAGTATTATTTCAAAAGTCTTCAGTAATATTCTAAAAACGAGCAATATCTATAGAATTACATTGTATTCTATAGATAATTTCCTGCTAAATTGAGTGTGATACAAAAAAACGTCCTCTCATTTGTTATGATGAGAGGACGTTTTTATCGGTAGCTTCTAAAAAGTACCAATAATTATTTTTTAAAAAAGTCTTGAACTTTTTCGTTAGGAACCATTTGTTCATCAAATGAGTAAGAGCCCGTTTTAGGAGATTTTACCATTTTGATAACCTTAGTATAAGAACGTCCTTCTTTTGAACCTGTTTGCAGGGTTGCTACTACTTTCTTTGCCATGGGTTAGTCTTATTTTATTTCTTTATGTACTGTTACTTTCTTCAAGATTGGATTGTACTTTTTCAATTCCAATCTCTCGGTAGTGTTTTTTCTATTCTTCGTTGTAATATAACGAGATGTACCAGGCATACCACTGTCCTTGTGTTCTGTACACTCAAGGATAACCTGTACTCTATTTCCTTTTGCCTTCTTTGCCATAAGTCTATTCTCTCCTTAATAATTTAAGCAATTATTTTAATGCTTTTCCAATCACAATACCCTTTAGTTACGGCATCATTCAATGCAGCATCTAATCCTTTTTTATTTATAGTGCGTAGACCAGCAGCACAAAGGCTTAAGCTAATCCAACAATCTTGTTCTACATAGTAGAACTTTTTACTGAACAAGTTCAAATCAAAGGTTCTCTTAGTTCTTCTCTTTGAGTGTGAAACGTTGTTGCCAATCATGGCTTTCTTCCCGGTAATTTGACAAATCTTCGACATTGCTATCTTATTTTTATAGTTTTTATCTATACTTCTTTCAAACAGAGCGCAAAGTAAGCACTTTTATTGATATGAAACAAGTAAATAATAAAATAATTCGTCTTTAGACACTAATTTAAATCATCTATTGTATCTGCAGATGTCATTAGAGTATTTGATATACCTTGTGAAATTATAAGAGAGCAAATTTTACGACAAAATATTGTAATTCTATGCTTTGCTTAGAAAAGAGACAATTCGGCAATACCCACTTCTGCAGAATCATTAACCGTTCGTTTTACCTTGAGTAACAAATAGCGTGTTTTCAGTGGGGCAAACGAAAGTGTCTGCCATATCGGATTGTTCTTTATATTAGAAAATTCTCCCTCTGCTATTTGCTCACTTATATGATTTGTATCAGAACCAACATAGAGTGCGCAAGAAGCAATCATCCCACCGGCGGGCTTATGTTGGTCAGGTAGGTAAGACAAATGGGAAATGGTTTGTTCGCTGCCCAAGTCGAGTAAAATACTATCTCCTTTAACAAAGCTGACAGTAGTTACATCCCCATCTTGCATTTTATTTACCAAATCAACTGAAAGACTTTCTATCACATAAGGTAGCGACGGTAGCGCTGTTGTCTTTATTTCACTTTTTGCAGAATAATAAGAGGAGGCAGCATAGTATGCTTCAACATTACAGATACAAAGTGGACCTCTGGAATTAATAAAGTTGATCCGTAACTTTTTGGTCTCAACAGTAGCGAAACGCACGATACGTTTATACCCGATAGTTGTAGTCTCTTCCTCTACATTTATTGGATACCATTTTCCCGAACGATAATACTCCAAGATAAAATTCTTCACCCGCTGTCCCAGAGGGATATATTCCTGAATTAAGATGCGATTAATTTTTCTTTTGTTAGTAGGAAGAGTGAAAGTAAGCGATCCGCTGTTTATCCCTTCTTTGGTTGCCCAATAAGTATCAAATAATCCATCTGTTACCATTTGGGGAGCAAAAGTTCTTCCTCTTTTAGAAGAAGCTACGGGAACAATTCCTTTTAGTATATTGTCTGCCAGTTCGCTGTTAATGAGTTGACGCCAGTCTACAATACTAGCAGAATCTATAGGATTCACTCTGCCGCTACGATCTATCGGAAAGTTAATCAACAAGGTTGCATTGTGTCCTACGCTACGGTAATACAAATCCGTCAAATTGGCTGCAGATATTACCTTACTATCCTCTTCGGGATGATAAAACCATCCCGGTCTCATGGATACATCACATTCGGCAGCCGTCCATTGATTGCCATCGGAATGTCCGTATTGTAGCTCCAAGTTTTTGGGATAGCCTGGATACACATCCCCTTTTCGTAAGAATGACCAGTTTGTTTCACCGGCAAAGCCGCTTTCATTTCCTACCCAACGACAGCCCGGTCCTCCATCTGAAAAGATGACAGCCTGAGGCTGTAGCTTTTCCACCATATTAAATATATTCGGGAAATTATAGTAAGTACGCCTATCTATATTGCGTACTTCACTAGCCCCTCCATACCAACCATCACCGCCGTTGGCACCGTCAAACCAAACCTCAAACAAATCGCCATAGTGCGTCATCACCTCATTAAGTTGCTGGTGCAGATAGTCTATATAAGCAGGTGTTCCATACTTAGAATGATTTCTATCCCAAGGAGAAAGATAGACACCAAATTTTATATTTTTTTTTCTACAAGCATCTGAAAGTAAACGAAGCAGGTCTCCTTTTCCATCCATCCAAGGCGAGTTTTTGACGCTATATTCAGTATAAGCCGATGGCCAAAGACAGAAACCGTCGTGATGTTTAGCAGTTAGAATTACTCCTTTCAGTCCCGCTTTTACAAATATATCCACCCATTGTTCGCAATCCAGATGCGTGGGATTAAATGTTTGTGAATCTGAATTTCCATATCCCCACTCTCGATCATTAAACGTGTTCAAACCAAAATGAACAAAGGCATAAGTTTCCATCTGTTGCCAAGCTATCTGTTTCTTTTCGGGAATAGGAAAGACCGGAGTGATGCTATCTCTTACTACTGTAGCGTTGCAAACGTCAGCACCGATGATAACTACTGTAAAAAAAGCATATTTTAATAAATTCATAATACTGATATATTAAGTTTATACTGATACAAATATCCACTTTTTAAAAGAGCCAAACATCCAATATTGCTTTTTATAGCTCAATTATCGTGTATTTTTGACTTAAATGATATTCTATTCTTCATTTTTTGTATTTTTGTATCACATTTACATCGACTACATGAATACACATAACACTTTCTTCAGGTTTCAATGGATGACACTGATTCTAATTTTTCCCCTCTCCCTCTTTAGTGAGCAAGTAAGTTTAGTCAATAATCACGACTATTACTCTATGCAATTATCTATAGAGAATGGGCTATCTCAAGCTTCCGTAAACTCCATTCTTTGCGACCATAACGGAACATTGTGGATTGGGACCAAATCGGGATTAAACCGTTTTGACTATTATGAGCATAAAAACTACTTCCACGAAAAGGAAAATCCTTATTCCCTACCCGACAATAAAATACTCTTTATTACAGAGGATTCCTTATTAAACTTGTGGATATCAACCAACCATGGCTTAGTGAAGTATGATGATGTCAACGACCATTTTTTACCAACGACAATAAGTAGTTCTTTTAATGCTTTTTCTTTTCTTTCACTACCTAATGGAATACTTTTTGGTGGATATAATGAGTTATATTTTTATAGCTATCAAACCAAAGTGCTGAGAAAACTTCCGCTACACATGAGTGGAAAAAGAAAGCAGATAACATTCAGTGCCATGCTTCTATACAGTGCTAGCCAAGTGTTGGTAGGTGATAAAGAAAGTGGCCTCTGGTGGTATAATTTGCAAAACAATCAACTTAAAAAGGCATCTTTTTGTAAAGAACAATCCTGCTTTTCCATCTTCAAAGACTCTTCCGGGAAAATATACATGGCTCCTTATAAAAAAGGTTTATTGTTTTATAACAATAAAGGGAAATTACTAGACCATATTACTACCAAAAACTCAAATTTAAACAATGATATTATATTGGATATAAAGGAAAGGAACGGAAAGCTGTGGCTTGCTACAGACGGGGGTGGCATCAATATTCTTAATTTAAAAAATCTTCGCGATATCACTTATTTAATGCATGTTCAAGGAGATGCTAGTTCTTTGCCGGTAAACTCCATCACCTGCCTCTATTGGCATCACAATAATTTATGGGCAGGTTCAGTGAGAGGAGGAGCTTTTGGTATTAAAAACGTATCCATAAAAACCTATAAAGATGTGCCACAAAACAGCCCTAACGGACTCAGCGAGAAAACCGTGATAAGTCTTTACGAAGATAAGGAAGGCTTTCTTTGGATCGGGACAGACGGAGGGGGTATAAATCGCTATAATCCGATTACGCAAACATTCAAACATTACCCAATAACCTACTCGGGCAAAGTCGTTTCTATCACAGAATACTCTGACACACAGCTACTAGTGTCATTCTACAGTGAAGGACTTTTTCTTTTTAACAAGCAAACCGGAGAATACCAACGTTTCATTATCGTGAGCCCTGAAGTGAATAGAGCCGAAAGCGAAGGACGCTATTTAACAATGGCTCATCGAGTGACACCAAATCGAATTTACATTCTATCTAGCCACCCCTACCTTTACGACATATGTAAGAAATCATTTACCCGCATTCATTATTCAAAAAAACAACTTCCTTACATAGACGGAATGGTAGTGACATATTCCGATAAATTATCTTCTTACTTAATTAAACAAAACAAACTCTTCAAGATAGATCACAACAAAGATAGTATACAGCTTTTTTGTAGTGTAAACCCCGGAGAAGATATACGAGTGGTTTGCAGGGACAGTCATGGAAAATTCTGGTTGGGCACTTCAGATGGTTTAAAAAGCTTCGATGCACAAAGTGGGAAGATAAATAAAATAGAGACTCCACTGTTCAACAATGTGTTGACCATGATAATGGATAAAAAAGACCGACTATGGATAGGAGCTCATACCATGCTATTTACCTATGTTATCAATGAAAACAGATTTGTACTATGGAATGAATCGGATGGATTTGTGCCTAATGAACTAATGCAAATGTTTCCGGTAAATTCCTCTTCGGGCGACGTTTATATCGGAGGAAGTTCTGGGTTGGTAAAAATAGACAAAAACATATCAGTAGAAGAAGAACCTGACCAAAAGTTTGATGTGATGAACGTGGTAATAAATGGGAAGATGGAAATGCCAAAAAAGAATGAAATATCCATTCCTTATAATTACAGTTCACTCATAGTAAAGGTAAAGACAAATGCGAAAGATATTTTGCAAAAAAGGCTCTACCGCTATCAGATAACTGGTTATAGTAAACAAGTAACGGAGACATACAGTTATTCTATTAACATCCCTTTGTTGCCTCCCGGTAAATATGCGGTAGTGGTATCATTCAACACACCCGGAGGAGGATGGAGTAACCCTAGTAAAATACTTTCTATACATATTGCTTCTCCCTGGTACAAGAGTGAGTGGGCAATTTTTGGGGGATCTTTATTAATGTTTGGTATTATTTATGTACTAGTTCATTTATTTATTAAAAGGAAGGAAAACCGACTGAAGTGGACATTAAAAGAGCACGAGCAGGAAGTATACAAAGAAAAAATAAACTTTTTAATAAACGTGAGCCACGAATTGCGTACACCGCTAACCTTAATTTATGCTCCGCTTAAAAGATTGATAACAGAAAAGAAAGAAAACTTTTCATACGATAACAACTTGCAACAGCTTAACAATATCTACAAACAAGCTATGCGGATGAAAAATATTATCAATCTAATTTTGGAAGTCAACAAGATAAAAACAGATCAAGGAACCTTAAATAAGAAAACTGTAGCATTTAACGAATGGGTTATTTCTATTACTGATGATTTTAAAAACGAAATGCAGGCTCGGCAAATACAGCTCGTCTACGAATTGAGTCCAACAATAGACCAAGTATCTTTCGACAAAAATAAATGTGAGATGGTGTTATCTAACTTTTTGATTAATGCCATTAAATTTAGTTCCGAAGGAAGAATTATCAAAGTTCGTTCCGAACAGGAAAATGGGAAGATACGTTTATCGATTATCGATCAAGGCATTGGGCTTAACAATGTGGATATAAATAAACTATTCACACGTTTCTACCAAGGAACACATGACCGTAATGGAAGTGGTATCGGGCTATCTTATGCCAAGGAACTGATAGAGCTACATGGAGGAATAGTAGGTGCTTATAACAATCCTGACAATATAGGAGCTACTTTCTTTTTTGAACTTCCACTGACAGAAACAAAAGTTACCATACCAAAGTTCAAGATAAATCAACCGGACAAAGACTTATCTATTAGTTCAGGAAACTCACCGGACAATGCTGCTCTCTTTATCCTTCAAACTTACTCAATACTGATAGTTGAAGATGAAATAGACCTGCGCAACTTTCTGAAAGATACACTGAAAGAATTTTTCAAAGCTGTCTACACTGCCGAAAACGGACAAAAAGCTTTGGACATAACTCGAGAGAAATTACCGGACATCATAGTTAGCGATGTGATGATGCCTTTTATGGATGGTTTTGAAATGTGTAAAATTTTAAAAGATGATTTATGCATCAGCCACATACCGGTGCTACTATTGACTGCCAGAAGCGATCAGGAAAGTACCGTTTTGGGATATAAGTTGGGAGCTGATGCTTATTTATCCAAACCTTTTGATATAGAATTTTTACTTGTAGTTGTTCTTAATCTACTCAAAAATCGTGAGTCGGTAAAGGTACGTTATAAGAATGAAAATCCGATTAAGGCATTAAAGGAACTAACTTGTAGCAATGCAGATGAGACGTTTATGATAAAACTAAACGAGACTATTCTAAAACATTTGGACAATACAGAACTTAATATTCCTTTATTGATGGATGAATTGTGCCTGTCAAAAGCCACCTTGTATAATAAGGTGAAAATTTTGACAGGAATGACGGTCAATGATTATATCATCAAAATACGTATTGAAAAGGCCGTACAACTGCTCACGGAAACAGACTTAACCATTACGGAAATATCCGATAATGTAGGATTTGCTTACCAGCGATATTTTAGCACACAATTTAAACTATTGAAAGGAGTAACACCTTCACAGTTCAGGCAACATACGAGCTGTTGAAATCCATTTCTGCGTAACCGTCCATATTTTAGGATCTACTGATCCAAAATGCCAGAAGCCTATCTTCTGAATCTTTAATTCATCTGCTAGATGAAGTAATGATTCTGTACTCCTTTCATCACTTGCATAAAACAGATGAGGACAATCATTGGTGTCACTATATGTATAAATATTTATTTTCTCAAACCAGAGCCATGTAGGGGCAGGTAAAACACCTTTTACATTCTGAGGAACAGACCCATATATCTGCCTGCCCTTCCCATTATTAGTCATCTCATAATCATTGGAATAAGCAGGTAATCCCATAACTAATTTATCAGAGGAGACGTAAGTAAGCCAAAACTTCATTGCCTCTTTAGCAAACGGGTAATGAGAAGTAGCCCCTACTCCTTGACAGTCCACCCTATTTAAAAGAGATTTATCGAATCGTCCGGGTGCATAATACATATCGTAACACATCACCCTTATCAAATCGCAAGTAGAAGAAACAACCTTTACATCGTAAAAAAGATGGTCAAAATCATTTTGGTATAAACTATTGTAAAATCCCACACATTGACTCAATTTCTTACCCGCATGATGCAATTTTTCTGATATTTCAAAGAGAAAGAGTGAGTACATCTCTTTCACTTGAGGATTTAATGCCTCAAAATCCAAATCAATTCCATCATAACCCATCGTATCACAAATACGAAGGTATTCTTCGGCAATTATTTTTCTTTTTGCGGAAGAGTCAATTGATTTTTCATCTCCAGAGACGGCATGATAAACCTCTATTTGATTCTGATGGCACTCCTCAATGAACGACTTTGGAGGATTTCCAAAAACGCTAATCGATGCTATGATATCTTTGAAAGGTACCAACTCTTGAAAGCTACTTTTACCCTCAGTATAAAGATACCACGTATCTATTTTTTTTGTCGTTATTTGAGCATTGATGGCTAAATTAGGACTAATAAGTAAGAAAAGAAATACAAACCACCGAAATGACAAAGCTACTTTATCTACTAATTTTATATGTTTCATTTTTAAATTATTAATTAAATATCCCACATAATACCAAACATTCCATGCTACCATGCCCTAATGGGCTAGTGCATGGAATGAAGGAAAAGAGGTATTAAACTTTTCTAATCACCAACAATCTATAATTTACCATACCCCGGATTCTGAACTAACTTCGGATTTTGATTCAATGGGCTTGTAGGCAATGGCCATAAATAGTTATGCTCACTCCATACTCTTGTTATTCCATTAGGATCTATAAGATTGGGTATAATATCTCCCATTTTTTTCCACCGTAACAAATCAAAATAGCGAGTTCCTTCAAAAGCTAGTTCTACGCGTCTTTCATGTCTGATTTTTTCTTGCATAATTTTTTTGTCCATTACGGCTAATTTTGGCATATTCACTCCTTGTCTACCACGTACTAGTTGTACAGCATTAACCACCTTGTCACTCGGACCGTTCAGCTCGTTCTCTGCTTCAGCATACATCAGCGCTACATCTGCAAATCGTAGTAAAACTGCATCTTGTTCCTGTTTTGTATCTGTCCATACAGCAGGTAAATTTTCAACAAGTGAGAACTTTTTGATAATCAATTTCCCTGTTGGGATGGCACCCATATTCAACTTACCATAATATAAATTATCTTTTTCCTTTATTTGTACGGTATCAAATAAAATTTTAGTCAACCGAGGATCACGATTATTGAATGGATCTGCACTGTCAAATTTAGGATTTGATTTTGAATAAGGTGTTCCATCATTAAATTCAAATTCATTCATAAAATTAGGTAATGCAACAGCGTCTGTATAAGCAGTCAAAGTCACTTCAATATCACTTCTGTATTTTACATCCTGCACATAAATAGCTGAAAGTATAATTTCAGGGCATTTTGCTTGATTGGATCCTTTGAATATATCATCATAATCGGATGCAATCGAGAATTTATTTTCGCCGGTAGCAAAATAATCATTCCATATTTTTACTACACCAGCATAATCTTTTTCGTATAGTAATACTCTCATTTTTAGAGCATAAGCCGCACCTTTTTTAATTCTTCCATCTGTGTAAGCTTCATTTGGAAGATTAGCTATTCCATAGTCTAAATCGTCCAATATAGCTTTAACTACCTCTTTTTTAGGAGATCTAGGTGCTATAAAATCAGCATCTTCAATTTTTAAAGTGAGCACGACATCGCCATATAGGTTAGTCAATCCAAAATATTGATAAGCTCTGATAAACTTAGCTTCGGCAATGTACTGATTCTTTTTTGCCTCGGACAAAAAGCCACATTTTGTTTCCACATTAGCAATAAAATCATTGCAAATGGCTATTCCTTCATAAGGATATTGGTACATTCCACTAACAGCAGCATTTGCTGCATTCAAATTTCCACTGGTAATGCCCAAGAATCCCCATTTGATATATCCATTATCAGCAAAACAATCGAAAATACAATTACCCGAAAGCACAGCCAGCGAGTGATCAATATTTCCATCCCAGCCGGAATACATGAGACGGCGATAGCAACCTGTAAGTGCAGTGTTTACCTGACCTTCGGAAGTATAGTAAGCCTCTGAAGAAATTTTATCTAGTGGAAATCTATCTAAGAAGTCACTGCATGAGGTAATAGCTATTGTAAGTGCTATTAGTATGGGAAATTTTTTTATATTCATAACTTCATTTTTTTAGTATAATCAAATTCTACATAATCATATAGAGAACAGCTATGTAAAATTCTATTTGCTAGAATTTTACGCTTGCTCCAATAGAGAAAACACGATTTTGAGGATAAGTCAAATAGTTTCCAAAACCATTGCGTTCAGGATCTAATCCGTCGTAAGAGGTAAAGGTGAGCAAATTCTCGCCCGATACATAAACTCTTATTGATTTTACTATTTGTTTAGTAAATGTAGCTAAATCGAGCGTATAGCCAATATTTAGATTTTTCAGTCGAACAAATGAATTATCTCTTAAATACCATGTATTGGGATACGTTGTCCAAGTAGAATTGTAGCGCTGTGAATTATAAACAGCTGGCATAGTGGTACTATGATTTTCTGGAGTCCATGCATTTAACCAATCTTTGGTAGGTACAGAACCTTGATAGAAAGGTTCAAGTCCATCTCCGTAGACATAAACTTTCGTACCGAAAGAGCCATAAAAGAAAGCTGAAAAATCGAAATTTTTATAAGAAGCACTTAAACGCAATCCCGATGTACATTTAGGAAAAACACCGTCCTTTATTGATTTATCATTTCCATCAATTATTCCATTTTTATCTAAATCTTTAATTTTTAAGTCTCCGGCCTTCGGACTATTGCTCTGACCAGAAGCATCTGCTTCTGCTTGTGTTTGAAATATTCCATCCCAAGTGTAGATATAATAACTCTTGTAAGGTTCACCTTCACGTATAATAGTAGGCGAATAAGGATCGGCATTAATTTCATCCACACCAAAAGAAGTCACTTTGTTCTTATAAGTCTGTATATTCCAATTAACGGCATAGTTAAAATCATTGACGTTCCCTCTATATTCTGCACTGAATTCAAAACCTTTATTTTGCATTGAGCCGCTATTTATATAAGGTGAAGCTAATGGATAACCACTCTCATACGTTACCTGCTGCTTGCGCAAAATGTCCGTTGTGTTTTTCTTGAACCAATCAAAAGTAAACAATAGTTTGTTGTTGAACATATTTATGTCAAAACCAACATCAAAAACTTTTGTTGTTTCCCAAGATATATTCTTGTTCACTAATCCTACAGGAGCCATTCCACTAACAATGGTTTTGTTATCGTAAGAATAAAATAATCTGTCGCCGGATGCTATTACATTCTCGTACGGATAGTTGTCATTTCCTTGATTTCCTAATACCCCATAAGAACCTCTGATCTTAAAATCATCAATAAACTTTATTTTCGGTATAAATGATTCTTGGAAAGGTCTCCATCCTATTGACCCTGAAGGAAAATATCCCCAACGATTGTCTTTGGCAAAACGAGAAGAGCCATCAGCGCGTAAATTAAACTCGCAAAGATATTTATCCTTATAAGAATAATTTAGCCGTCCAAAATAAGAAATCATGGCGTATTCAGATGCCGTTCCACTGTTTTGTATTCCATCTAAATCACCGGCATCAATTTCCTGAGTTAAATTAGAAAGATATGTTTTACGATAGGCAGAAAGACTTTCGTTCTTAGAATACTCCATTTGAATACCTGCAAGAGCACCTACATAATGGTTTCCTATTTTTTTACTAAAATTTAAGGTAGAGAAAATCAGTGGGCTGATACTATTATTATCGCTAACTTTCAAACCAGCAAAACCTCCGGCGTCTACTTCTTGAGCAAGCTCTCCACTCGTCCAATTATACATGGATACTTTCTCTGAAAAAGATTTATTTTTTGACCATCCAGAACTGAAGCTTGCATTAATATCCCAAGTTAACCAGTCGGCAAACTTCACATTTAGATAAGGATTTATCTGAAAGCTAGTACCTGTTGTTTTATTATTGCTACCATCAATCATCGTGAAAGGGTTGGATGCATTTTTGTACTCAATGGTAGGAAATGCAAATCTCACCATCTTACTAGGATCACCGGGACGGTATGCTCCATAAGTTGGAGATTGACGGAAAGCGGCAGAAAAAACATCGCCGTAAACTTCATTAACTCCTTTAGATTCATTATAGCCAAAAGAAGCATTAACACCAGCTTTTAACCAACTGGATATTTTAGACTCTACATTCAAGCGAGCGGTATATCTAGAGAAATCAGTTCCCACCATAATACCAGGCTGAGAAAGATAATTTAAGTTCAAATTATAAGTTGTTTTTTCTCCTCCACCAGTGATGGTCAATGAATGATTGGCAACACAAGCATTTCTAAATACTAGATCCATCCAATTTGTATTGGGATATTTTGGATCTCCATTGGCATTTCTGTATTTTTCAATATCTGCCTGTTCGTATTGCTCGCCCGGGCTGTTGGAATGAATAGCTGCTTGATTCCATAAAGCCATAAAATCAGCAGAATTAGTAATGACATCAGGAAGTTTTGATGCTTGATAAAGTCCGTAGTTAACAGAATATTCCACGCTAGTCTGTCCTGCTTTACCACGTTTAGTAGTTATTAGAATAACTCCATTAGCTGCTCGAGAACCATAGATTGCTGCAGATGCGGCATCTTTCAATACAGTAACCGTTTCTATGTTTTCAGAGGTTGGCATACCGCCCGGGATGCCGTCAACGATAATAAGTGGGTCGTTACCAGAGCCATACGATCCCATACCACGAATCTGAAGTTTTACATTTTCTCCTCCGGGTCGACCTGAGCCTTGCGTTACTTGAAGACCAGGTAGAATTCCTTGTAAAGTTGAAGCGGGATTAGGAGAAGAATATTTCTTCAAGACCTCTCCAGATGTGCTAACAATAGCACCTGTTAAATTCACTTTTCTTTGAGATCCATATCCGACTACTACCACATCTTCCAAATTGACAGAAGAGGAGAGTAACGTAATATTGATAATACCTGCATTCTTAACTGTTCTTTCTTCGCTATTATAGCCAATGTAACGAATCTCTAATTTAGCGTTGACCGGCACAGATATATTATAGTGTCCGTTGAGGTCAACAATAACTCCATTAGTGGTTCCCTTTTCGGAAACAGTGGCACCAATCACAGGATCACCGTTTTCATCGGCTACTGTTCCAGAAATCTCTATTTTTTTTTGTTGTTGTTCAGTAGTTATACCAGCTACTGAACGCTGAAATTCCGTTTTCACAGCCCATCCCTGATTGGTTCCCAAACTTAGGAGAAGGAACGCCAGCCCAAATGGACGAGATGCTCGTACTAAAAGATTTAATGGTTTTTTCATTGTAATCTGATTTTAATTATTAGACTTTGATTAATTAAGTACCCTAATCGTAGTAGTATAAAAGCGACAAGTGTACTTGAAATAAGGTGTTTTTCTTTTTTACATTTTACATAGGCGTCTTTTTTATATATAAATTAATATTTTTCTGATGGGGTAAATTTATTCTTTATACATTAGGGGCTCATCCTTATTTGTGTTTTTTGTATCCTTATTTGTCTTTTTGCGCTATGGTTTCAGGCTAAGTTCTATTATGCAGTCTATATCCATGGAAATATTGGCAAGATTCAATACGATTCCTTCTTTATTTTTATTAAACCGAATAGGTGTCTGACTGCCAAACAGATTTGCTTTTTTTATCTTCTTGGTGATGGGTAAGAAAAGACTTTGGTTCTTTAAATCGAGAATATGTACATATAGCTTGTTTCCTTTTTGAGTTGTTACACCCCAATCGTGTGGAGGTATTATGCCACCTCGAGTACCATAGATTGTTTCACCATACTTCGACATCCACTCTCCTATCTCTTTGAGGCGTTGCACTGCAATTTCAGGTAATTCTCCATTGGGTTGAGGACCTATGTTCATTAATAGATTCGCATTCTTACCGGCTGCTTTTACTAAATAATGAATCAGTTCTTTTGTTGATTTAAATTTTTGATCGTTCATTTTATATCCCCACGAACCATTCATTGTTTCGCAAGTTTCTAAAGGCAATTGTCCAATATCTGTTCCCGAAAAGCCGGAGGTATTCTCACCGGGTAAATCTCTCTCAAAGATTTGAATATCTTCGCCGGGCATAGGAAGTCCGTGATGGTTATTTCCTACCAGACAAGCCGGTTGCAAGCGATGAATCAAAGCATACTGCCCGGGAAGTTCCCAATTAAAATTGGGATTTACATCTTGATCCCACCATCCATCAAACCAAATAGCACCTACGGGACCATAATTCGTCAAAAGTTCTGTCAATTGGTTGTTCATAAACTTATAATAACTATTCCAATCGCCTTTTGGATTAGGACGACCTGTGCCCAAGCCTGTTCTTCCTCGTGGATAATCCTCGCGTCCCCAATCAAGATGCGAATAATAAAAGTGTAGCTTAATCCCCTGTTTAGCGCATTCATCAGCAAGTTCTTTTACTATATCTCGTTTAAAAGGAGTTCCTTTTACAATGTTATAATCAGAAAACTGTGTGTCAAACATCGAAAAGCCATCGTGATGCCGAGTTGTGAAACAGATATACTTAGCCCCTGACGCTTTGATAGCAGCCACCCATTGAGCCGCACTAAACTTAGAAGGATAAAATCCGCTTGCCAATTTAGCATATTCTTTATAGTTCAGATTATTGTCGTTCAGTGCCCACTCTCCATTAGCAAGCATACTATAAATTCCCCAATGCAAAAAGATTCCGAATTTATTATTCTGAAATTCTTTGCGGGTTTTCTGGTTCTCAATGCTAGGTTGGTAATCGCTTTGCTGTGCAGCAATCCGATTTGGACTGATTGTCATAGCAAGAAACAAAGGCACCCATATAAGTGGATGGTAAACTTTTGCTAAAAGGTTTTTCATGGTTAACAGATTAAATGTTATTACTTGAGATTCGCAAATGTAAATTGTAGTAAATATAAGTATATCATAAATTGTATTCTATATATCCTGAATTGTTTAAATGTAATAGAATCTGGGAATAAAGGTTCGGTTTATATTCTTGGGGATTCTCATCTATCTAGCGCTCTCCCCAAAAATAAATTTTATCTGCCATCTGCATACTTGCTTCTATTTTCTATTTTATGGTACAACATAAAGTTGGATATGATGAGAGTGTCTATAACAATCATCGAAAGGCAGAACTATAGAGCAAAGTTACATACCTCCAAAAACGTTTTGAACGTATGAAACTTGAACTTGCAAACTATAAGTAGATACTTGCTCGCGAAGAATTTGTTATATAGAAGCAATAATATTCAATAGTATATAAACGCTTATA
Source organism: Bacteroidaceae bacterium (assembly GCA_036655555.1). Lineage (GTDB taxonomy): Bacteria > Bacteroidota > Bacteroidia > Bacteroidales > Bacteroidaceae > Bacteroides. The sequence goes on from JAVVPX010000002.1 coordinate 27,625, forward strand.
TACTATTGAATATATAAATTATTGATTTACAGTATAATATTTTGTTTCAAGAGCCGAAAAAAGGTTTCTTTTATTAGAACAGAACGAAGTTTATGAGACATTTTTAATAAGTGAAAAGCACCCTTTCAATTTTCTAAAAGCATTTCGTGCAGCAATAGCAAAGCATTATTAGTTGCTCTAATTATGTTTTGTTCTCTTCCTCTGTCAAATTCCAACTTTTTGGTTACTACCTTATGCTTCGATGCAATGGCAATCCAAACTGTCCCTACCGGTTTTTCTTTAGTTCCTCCACCCGGACCGGCAATGCCCGAAGTTGCGATTGCATAGTCGGTATTTAATGATTTCATCGCACCTTTACTCATTTCGATGACTGTTTCTTCGCTTACAGCATCATACTTAGCTAAAGTCTCTTTTTGTACATGAAGCAGGTTCATTTTCACTTCGTTGGCATAAGCCACAATGCTTCCTTTAAAATAATCGGAACTTCCGGGGATAGCCGTTATATTCGCCGCAATATTTCCTCCGGTACAACTCTCGGCAGTAGCTAATGTTTGTTGGCGCTTTCTTAATAAGTCACCTATAAGTTTACTCACGGAAGCATCTTCTTCCGCAAAGATAGCATCTCCCAATATTTCAAAGAGTTTGATAACTTCCTGTTGGATAGCATTTTCTATTTGTTGCTTATCGTTTCCTATTCCTGTCAATCTCAAACGAATGATAGCTTGTTGTGGCAGATAAGCCAACTTAATGCACTGTGGCAGATTATCTTCCCAATCGCTCAACTTGTCCGCAAGGATAGATTCCGGATAGTTCTTTACCGAATAAGTTTTGTGAACAATGGTCTCTAGTGTAAATTGTTTGCATAAACGAGGAATAATTTCTTCGCTCATCACTGTTTTCATTTCTTGTGGTACTCCCGGCATGGAAACAAGAACTTTCCCTTCTCTATCGAACCACGTGATAGGCGCACTTCCTACCGAATTATTAATAACGGTAGCCTTTTGGGGAACTAATGCTTGATCGAGATTAGATTGAATCATAGCAATATGACTACGTTCCAATATTCTCTTCACATTCTCCAAAACCATTTCGTTACGAATGAGTTCCGTATCGAAATACTTGCAAAGGGTCTTTTTGGTAATATCATCTTTGGTAGGTCCTAATCCTCCGGTTAAGAGTACAATACCAGCTCTTTTCATCGCGGCATCTATTGCTTCTATAATCTCAGCTTCCCTATCTCTCACCGAAGTAATGCGAATTACCTCAAAGCCGGCTTTATTAAGTTCTTTGCCCATCCAAGCAGAGTTTGTATCCACCACTTGACCGATAAGTAACTCATCACCTATTGTTATTATTTCTACAAACATAATTTCAATTACACCTTATATTTATACAGTAACTCTTGAATAGGCAGGCAATTCCATCGGACAGAAATCCTTGTCTTGATATTTAAAGTATCCGGTAATAGCTATCATCGCAGCGTTGTCGGTGGTGTAACTAAACTTAGGGATATATATTTTCCAACCGTACTTTTCGGCATGCTCACGGAAAGAATTGCGTAGACCATTGTTTGCCGAAACTCCTCCTGCTACCGCAACTTGCTTGATATTTAAATCTTTGGCTACTTTTCTTAACTTGCTCATCAAAATGTCAACTACAGTTGCTTCGAGAGAAGCTGCCAAATCGTTTTTGTGATGCTCAATAAAGTCGGGATCTTCTTTCATCCAATCGCGCAACGAATATAAAAATGAAGTTTTCAGACCACTAAAGCTATAATTATATCCGGGAATCTGAGGTTTGTTGAAGGTATAAGCTTCCGGATTTCCTTGACGAGCTAAACGGTCGATAATAGGTCCGCCGGGATAACCTAAGCCCATTACTTTGGAACATTTATCAATAGCTTCACCGGCTGCATCGTCAATAGTTTGTCCCAATACTTGCATATCATTATATGCCTTTACCAAAATTATTTGCGAGTTTCCACCCGAAACCAATAGACAAAGGAATGGGAAAGTAGGTTGACCGTTGTCTTCATCATTCTCTTTAATAAAATGCGCTAACACATGACCATTCAGATGATTAACATCTATCATTGGGATGCCGAGTGAACGGGCGAAACCCTTTGCGAAAGAAACTCCCACCAAAAGAGAACCCATTAATCCCGGTCCACGAGTGAAAGCAATAGCACTAAGTTCTTCTTTTGTAATATTTGCCCGTTTCAATGCTTCGTGCACTACGGGAACAATATTTTGTTGATGAGCCCTTGAAGCAAGTTCCGGCACTACTCCACCATAAGCTTCGTGCACTGCTTGACTTGAAATAACATTTGACAGTAAAACTCCATTCTTAATAACTGCGGCGGACGTATCGTCGCAAGAAGATTCTATTCCTAATATTATTGTATCCATAAAATCGCTTTTTCTGATTTAGTGAGTTAATATCTCTAATCCTGTTTCTGTCATAACGAATGTATGTTCCCATTGAGCAGAAGGCTTTTCATCCTCCGTCACTACTGTCCAACCATCTTCTTCGTCGATAAAGACTTTGTATGTGCCCATATTTATCATAGGTTCAATAGTAAATACCATGCCCGGAACTAATAACATACCTGTTCCTTTCTTGCCGAAATGTTCTACTTCGGGTTCTTCGTGAAACTCCAACCCTACTCCATGACCGCATAAATCTCTTACCACCGAAAAACCATTCTTTTCGGCATACTTTTGAACGGCATGACCTATATCTCCCACAAATCCAAATGGCTTGGCAGCCTCCATTCCTATCTGCAAACATTCTTTAGCCACCGTTACCAACTTTTGTTTTTGAGGAGATGTCTGTCCGATAACGAACATTCTCGAGGCATCCGAAAAATATCCATCCAAGATAGTAGACACATCTACATTGATAATATCTCCCTCTATCAGAATTTCTTCTTCATCGGGGATACCATGGCAAACGACTTCATTTATAGAAGTACATACACTTTTGGGGAAACCTTCGTAATTGAGTGGCGCAGGAATAGCATTATGCGCAATGGTATAGTCATACACCAACTTATCTATTTGAGCGGTAGACATTCCGGCCTTTATTTCTTTTTCAATCAAATCGAGCACTCCGGTATTTATTATTCCGCTCTTGCGAATGCCTTCTATCTGCTCAGGAGTCTTAATGAGTTCTCTTTTAGGTACTAAGCATCCTTTATTCTGAAAGTACAGCACTCGTTTATCTAATTCTGTTAATGGTTGTCCCTTTATGGGATGCCAATTATTTATCCTTCTTTTCAACATTTTAAGTGATAATTATTGGGCATCAAAGGTAACTATTCATTAAATGCTATTCAATTTTTACTCCATTTATTTTTCTTATGACATCAAACTTATCAATTACACATTATTTTCAAAAATAGTTAATTAGATATTGCTTAATTAAAATATCGTTCGTAGTTTTGCGAACAAATATTTATATAAATAAGATGGCAAAGGATAAAAACTACACAATCAATAGTGAACAATTAGCTCGTTTTGCCAAAGCACTGGGACACCCTGCCCGAATTACCATCATGGAGTTTTTGATAAAACAGGATAGCTGTTTCTTCGGAGATATTCACGATGAATTGCCTATTGCTAAAGCAACAGTATCTCAACATCTTAAGGAATTAAAAGATGCCGGACTTATTCAAGGAGAGATTGAACCACCAAAGGTACGTTACTGTGTGAATAAAGAGAATTGGACATTAGCAAAGAATCTATTTGGAACTTTTTTTACTTACTGTATCAATAAAAAAGAATGTTGTGAATAAAGGGAAGACTGAATAGAGAAGTTTTTGAGAATATTGTTCGTAGTTTTGCGATTTACGAACATTATAAAATATAACAAAATGGAAATTAAAGTATTAGGAACCGGTTGTGCAGGGTGCAAAGCACTTTACGAAACAACAAAGCAGGCAATAGCCGAATTGGGAATAAACGCTACAGTGATAAAAGAAGAGGATTTAATCAAAATAATGTCCTACAACGTCATGCAACTACCCGCATTGGTAATTGATGAAATAGTTGTTTCAAAAGGTAAAAAGCTATCCTTATCGGAGGTCAAAGAATTATTAACTAAATAATTTGATTTCGATGAAACATATATTATTATTGTTTGTGGTTACTTTTGCTCTTTTTTCATGCGGAAATAACACTTCAAGAAAGGCGCAAGTCACAACCGAAACAAAACAATCCGATTGCCTCGAAGTTCTTTATTTTCATGGCAAACAACGTTGTATAACTTGCAATGCCATTGAAAAACTAGCAAAAGAGGTAGTAGATAGTTTGAACAACAACAAAATAGTTCTAAAAGTTATCGACATATCAAAAGCAGAGAATGAGGCTATCGCCGATAAATATGAAGTTACTTGGTCTTCTCTGATACTCGACCGAGGAGGTAAAATAGAAGACTTAACGGAGATGGGATTTAGTTATGCCAAAAATAGTCCCGAGGAGTTTAAGTCGAAATTACTGGATAGCATCAATAAAATGCAGCGATAATGGAATACTTACAAGAGCTGCTAGACAATAGTACAATACCCTTTGCTACAGCTTTTCTATTGGGGATACTGACTGCTATCAGTCCGTGTCCACTGGCCACAAACATCACGGCCATAGGTTTTATAAGCAAAGATATTGAAAGTCGTCACCGTATATTTTGGAACGGAATACTCTATACCATAGGTCGAATTATTACTTATGCAGGACTTGGATTTATACTTATTCCAATTTTACGGAAGGGAGCAAGTATTTTTGCTATTCAAAAGATTATTGGTGAATACGGAGAGATAATTCTGTCTCCAACTCTTGTCCTTATTGGTTTATTTATGTTATTTGGGAATAGACTAAATCTGCCTAAATTTGGATATTCGGGAGAAGGCATTAAGAGACGCGGTGGTTGGGGAGCATTATTTTTAGGCATACTATTTTCTTTGGTTTTTTGTCCTACAAGTGGAGTTCTCTACTTTGGGATGTTGATACCAATGGCTGCTGGCGAAATTGGAGGATTGCTTTTACCTATTGTTTTTGCCATTGCCACAGGACTTCCCGTTATTATTGTGGCTTGGATATTGGCATACAGCATTGCCGGGCTCGGTAAGTTTTATCATCGAATGCAGGTGTTCCAAAAATATATGAACGTTATCATCGCATTGCTATTCATTGCGATAGGAATATATTACGCTATAATTTTTTATTCGTGATTACGAAATAATAACTTTGAGTATGATACAACAATTTGCCGATTGGCTTATATATGGAGTTTTCGGACTTGATGCGACAACTCATTTGGGAGTTGCCGCAAACTTCTTTTTCTATGATACAATTAAAATTTTAATACTGCTCTTTCTCATTAGTGCAATAATGGGAGTAGTTAATGCCTACTTCCCTATTGATAGATTGCGTATTTTTTTGACTACTCGTAGATTATACGGTTTTCAATACTTCTTTGCCTCTGTTTTTGGGGCTATAACCCCATTTTGTAGTTGTTCGTCCATTCCTTTATTTATAGGTTTTGTTAAAGGTGGCATTCCGCTTGGGGTAACATTTGCCTTTTTGATAACCTCACCATTGGTCAATGAGGTAGCAGTAGCAATGTTTCTAGGAGCATTTGGATTGAAAGCAACTTTGATATATGTTGTTTCGGGCATTATGCTAGGAACTATCGGTGGCTTTATTCTCGGGAAGTTCCATTTAGAACGCTATCTGAGCGACTGGGTAAAGAAAATTCAGGCTCAATCGGAAGAAGAAACAGAAAAATGGACAGCAGAACATATTCCATTCATCCAACGAGTACCGACTATATTAAAAGACGCTTGGGGTATTGTACGTAGCGTATTGGTCTATGTTGTAATCGGCATCGGCATTGGAGCCGCGATGCATGGTTTCGTGCCCAAAGGTTTTTTTGAAGTCTACCTCGCGAAAGATAATTGGTATTCCATCCCATTGGCTGTAATACTCGGTGTTCCAATGTACGCTAACGCTGCGGGAATAGTTCCCATTATACAAGTATTTGTAGCCAAAGGTGTCCCACTAGGAACTGCCATTGCTTTTATGATGGCTGTCGTAGGTCTGTCCCTACCCGAAGCCACTCTTTTAAAAAAGGTGATGACTTGGCGTTTGATAGGAATATTTTTCAGTGTAGTAGCACTATTTATTATTCTTTCGGGATATTTATTTAATATAATATTATAACGGTACGTACAAAAAATATAACTTCTATTCTTTATTTTCTCGCATCAATTTCCATGTTATTGTTCCATTTTTCGATAACACTAGCGAATCGGCATTTAACTTAACTACATTTAGGGTATCTGCTCCGTTAAATGTTTGTCCGTTGCCTATGCTTTGGTAGTTCAATATCAAAGTATTGTCTATCAAGTTCCAACGTTTCATTAGTAACGATGCCATATTAATAGAAGTGGCTGTTCCGTCTTGATTCAACGTAAAACCTTGCATTTCTTTCGGAGCTATCGGATTAGGTTCTACCCATGTTCCTTGAATATAGTAATAAGGTGAATGGACAGTGATTGTGAGAGCTGTTGCTTTCAAATATATTCTTCCATCGATAGAGTCGTTTACGCAAGTCACTTCAACGGAATCGTTTAGCAATACTCCGGGTACTTTTTGCGGGTCTGTATCCATTGTACTAATACTTACCGTATCTCCTTGATTGGTAACGACTACAATGTTGTTCATTGTTGCATCAAAAATGATACCGGCAATAACTTGCGGACCTTTTACCGTCACCGTCTTCTTACACGAAGCCATACTGCCCAAAAGCAGAATAGAACAAACCAAGAAGAAAAATAGTTTTTTCATATTTTAGTTTTTTATTACGTTGTAGCAAAGATATTTATATTTACTTACATTCGTCTATTTTTCGTAACTTTTTTTATTTCAGAGGGTTATTTATCTCTTTGGGTGAGAGAAAATAATAAATCCAATCCCTATTAGCAAAAGGAAGAATAGAGGAGCCAGAACATTTATCAGTTGCCATTTCAGCATATCCGTGGTGATAGATTGCTTATCTAGTAGTCTTAAACTATGGTTACGGGAACGAAGATTTAACCATTGTTCGTTGCCGGCAAGATAGTTAACCGCATTAACAATAAAATCGGCATTTCCCAATTGTTCGCCACTGATAGGTTCGTAACCTAAAGGAAGAGCTTTGGAAGTAGAACCTTGTCCCCTCCAATCATTTTTTATTACGCTTCCGGAGGCTATCACTATCATTCGGGAGGGAATGCTGCTTTGCAATCTCCCTTTTATTGGTTCTTGCGCACCTTTAGGAAGAAGACGATGACGAAAGGCTGAAGGAAAATTTCCCTCTAACAATGCTGCTACCGGAAGTTTGTATTCATTAAAATAAGTTTCATCGGCAGGCATCTCTACATAGCGCAAACTTATTTTTTCGGGGACAGGGAGTGTATGCGCATGAGCGGAAGTCGTTAAAAGAATTGTTTTCTTTATTGTCTCATCACCTACCAAAGAAAGAGTGCTGACCAATTCGGATTTTAAGGGAGATAAATTGCGAGTAATCGAATGAGTATCGGAAGTTTCGAGTAAGGGTGAAAAGTACCATGGAAGAATAGTATAAGCATCTGCTGCTCCTTTGATTGAAGACGCAACTCGAATAGGTGTACAATTCATGTCTTGCACTGTTACGGGATTGATTCTTACACCATAAGTAAAGAGTAAGTCGTTAATATTCACTTCATTTTTTAGAGTGGCAGACTCACCGGAAGCGTCAAACTCTGTTTGCGATATTTTTATGCCATCAAGTAACCAAAGTACACTTCCTCCTTGCATCACATATTGGTCGATACAGAATTTATCAGTCTCCGAAAACTCACTTCGAGGAGAAGCAATAATAAGTACCTTGTAAGGAGTTAGTGCGTCGGGATTACCGTTAATCTCTCCTCTATCCACACTATAATATTTACTCAACAACTCGGTAGAGGCATAGGTATAAGGTTCGGTTAGTTCGTCATGTCCTTCTATAAAAGCTATTCGATAAGACTCTTTGTTACAGAGTAAATGTACTCCTTCTATTAAAGTATATTCTAATTCACTAATAGAGGTATTCAAGACTTTATGGGGAGATGCTGAATTGTTTTTTTTCAATAGTTCTATCGCTATCGTATCTCCGTCATAAATTAATTGCATCCATGGGAACACCACTTTAGAAGAAAGTTTTCCTTCTCGGTCTCGTTCATTAACCGATATACCTTTCATACCATGTTCTCCCATGCGTATATAATTTTGTTGACGAGCTTCCTCATTGAGAGCTATACTTGGATTTATTTCTTTAACGGTGATTCCTTTGCGAGTATATCCCGATAGTTCGGTAAGCATATCTATTCCGGCAGTGCGAAGAAGATCGAATGATGGGTTTAATTCGCCATTTAGATAAGTAATTACCTCCAAAGGTTTCTCTAACTTTCCCATCAACTGTTTGCTTTGGGGCGAAAGCGTATACCGATTATCTGCGGTAAGGTCTAGTCGCAAAGAAAGTTGAGAGGAAACGATAGAGGGTAATAAGAATAGTGAAACGATGAGTAATGAGTATAAATAAAAAGAGCGATAGCACCGATATAGACCTCGAGAGAACTTAAAAGAAAGAGCTGTTAAGCACAGAAAAGCTGTTGTTACGCATAGAAAATAGAGAATATCGTAAGAATCAAGCACTCCTCGTATGAGCGATTGATAGTGTGTTTCCATTCCTAAGCTAATCAATATATTATGCAAGCGACCATCGTTACTGAGCGAAGCCAAAAGTTCCCATCCATAGAAGCCGACAAAAGATAAGACGGCTGCTAACAAGAAAGCTACTAATTGATTGGAAGTGAGCGAAGACGTAAATATTCCTATTGCGGAGAAGGTGAGAATCAAACAAATCAATCCCAAATAGCCTCCCAATAGTTCGCCTACATCTATGCCGGCAGTACTCATTAATTGGATGCTTAGCACATAGATAAGCGTTGGTAACAAAGCGATTAACATCAACAAGCAAGCCGATAAAAATTTAGCGGTAATAATAGTGAAAGGGTGAATAGGTCGAAAGAATAACAGTTCGAACGTACCCATCTTTTTCTCCTCAGCAAACAACTTCATCGTTATGGCGGGGACCAACAGCAAGAGAAGGATAGGCGACAAAGAAAAGAAAGGATGTAGAGTAGCGAAGCCATTATCGAAAAGATTATAATCTCCCGGAAATATCCAAAGCATCAAAGAAGTAGACAATAGCCATACAGAAAGAATAACATAGCCCATTGCCGAGTGGAAAAATGAGATTATTTCTTTTCTTATTAAATATTTCATACTCTTACAAATAATAATTACTTTTGTTCATCGTTCTAATGACGAAGCAAATATACGCATATTGCACTAAAGTTCGTTCCATGAATAAGAAAATAATAATAAGGATAGCTACCACAAGCGTCTTTATTCTACTGTTTGTGGGTATTAATATTTATTTTTTTTCTCGCCTCAGCAACAAACAGGTAGAAAAAGAAATGGACTTGTTCTGCTTAGTGCCTCCTAGCAGCGTGGCTGTTTTAGAAACAACTAATGTTGATGAATTTATCAGTGATATTAACAAACAGAGCTGCAAGAATGAATATAAATATCTTCATCTATCCGACCTACTTGAGTTTGTGAAGAATAATTTCAATTTAATAATGGAGAATAGCGCGCACGGACTGAGTAGGCAAATGGGCAAAATGCTTATTAGCTTTCATCATCCCGGAAGCACCAAAGATCAAGTCCTTTATTGTCAGATGAACGACGAGGACAAATCTGTTATCGAAAGCATCCTCCAAAAGCATAATACAACAGCTTTTCCCGCGAAACAATTTTCGTATAAGGGAGAAAATATTTATATTTATCCTTTAGACAATGATCGATTTTTAGCTTGCTATTATCATAAAGGATTCTTGGCTGTCAGCTATCAAAAACGTTTAATCGAAGAAGTGATAGACACTTATCTCTCTAAGCATTCTATCCTTTCCAATAAGTTTTTTGCCCTTACCATAGATAAAAAGAGAGCTAATAATATTGCTTCATTGTATGTGCGCACTAATTCTATGTTGACAGATTGGACTCAGTTTGACATCAAGATGAACGGTGATGCTATTTACTTTTCAGGAATAAGTTTTGGGCAAGACAATATTCCCTCTTTCGAGAATGCACTGAAAGCACAGCAACCCATCAAAAGGATTCAAGGAAAGATGCTGCCTCAATCAACCTACTTCTATTCCCAACTATCGTTGTCGAACATCGATAAGATGATACCCTCCTCTATTCAAAAGAAGGATTCTAGTCTGTACAACTTCATAAAAGAAAATACAGCAGGAGAAATGTGCGATATGATGTTTTATAAGAGCGATACAGAAAAGCAAGTCTACAGCATGGCTACTATCAGCTTGATAGACGATAAAAAGGCAGAGCAGGACTTAAAATTGATATGCGTTAATTATCCATATACAAAGCAAAAGAATAAATTCTATACTTTGCCAAGTGGCAATCTTTTGCTCTATTTAATGGGAAAGCCCAAAGAAAATAGCGAAACGGTTTGTTGTCTCTATCGTAATAGATTATTGGTAGCAGCCAAAGACTCGGTTATCACGTCGTATATTCAATATATAGAAGAAGGGAAAGTGATGGAAAACAACATAATCTTTAAGGAGTGTCAAAACAGTTTAGCCTTAGAAGCTAACTATGCAACAATGGCAGATATGAGAGAGATGGTGTATTCTTCTAAAGACGATCCTCGGCTGCTTACCAACTTTTTTTCTAAGCACATTACTTTCTTTCAATATTTTGTGATTGCTATGCAATGTACTGTAACCGATAACATCATGTACCCAAACATTACGCTTATCTATAAAGGACACGAAAACATTAATCGTTAATTACCAAACCATCGTAAGCTAAATGTACATTTAAAGGAAGACTGTTTTCTACTTCGTTGTGTAGTCCAATTTGATGGCTCATGTGAATAAGATAAGTTCTTTTAGCTCCTATGCGTTCAGCGTTTACCAAAGCTTCTTTCAAACATTGATGAGTATGATGAGGATTTATTCTCAACGCATTTATTATTAAGCAATCCAAGCCTTTCAGTTTCTCATATTCTGCATCGGACATCGTGAGCATATCCGTTATATACGCCACTTTGCCTATCCGATAGCCAAGAATAGGAAGTTTGCCGTGCATCACTCTGATAGGCATAACCTCCACATCGCCCACAAAAAACGGTTGTGAAGGAATGATTGTAGTCAACAAAATAGTAGGAACACCGGGATATTTGTTTTCTGCAAAACAATAAGGCAATCGAGTGCGTAAATGAGTAAGGGTGACTTCTTCGCCGTAGATAGTTATTTCACCGAAGCGGCAAAACGGACGTAAATCGTCTAAACCTCCTACGTGGTCGTAGTGCTCGTGCGTAATGAGTATTCCATCCAAAGCCGTAAACTCTTGATGAAGCATCTGTTGTCTAAAGTCTGGCCCGCAATCAATCAGAATCTTCTTACCTCCCACTTCTATCAAGACAGAAGCTCTCAATCTGTTATCTTTAGCATTGGAAGAAGTGCAAACTTTACATTTACATCCAACCTCAGGCACGCCGGTAGATGTACCGCTGCCTAATATCGTTATCTTCATAATTGCTCTATCTTATAAAGTTGACTTCAGGATAGATGTTTATTCCAAACTTCTCTTTTACCGAAGCTTGCACTGCAGTCGACAATCGAATAATATCCGCTCCGGTAGCTCCTCCTTTGTTTACTAATACTAATGCTTGTTTATCGTGTACTCCGGCATTGCCAAGTCGACGACCTTTCCATCCACAATTATCAATCATCCAAGCGGCAGGTACTTTCACGTGTTCATTGTCTACGTCATAGTGAGGAATCGTTGCGTATTCTCGTTGCAAATCTTCAAACTGCGAACGAGGTATGATTGGGTTCATAAAGAAACTTCCTGCATTACCCTCAACTTTAGGGTCGGGAAGTTTGCTTTCTCTAATAGAGATGATAGCTTGACGAATGGTGGAAAGGTTTATCTCTTGATAGTTTTCCAACTCAGCTTTTATATTTCCATATTCAATTTGAAAAGAAGCTTGCTTGCTTAGTCTGTAAGTGACAAACGTCACTACCTGTTTTCCTTTCAGCTCATTTTTGAAAATACTTTGGCGATAAGAAAAATGACAATCGGCATTAGTGAATTTCTTGTTCTCCAAAGAAGCTATCTCCACCGTCTCTACCAACGAAATAATATCTTTTGCTTCCGCTCCGTAAGCTCCTATATTTTGCACTGCGCTAGCTCCTACTTCTCCCGGAATTAAAGATAAGTTCTCTGCTCCTGCCCAATTATTCGCTACGCAATAAGCTACAAAATCGTCCCAACTTACTCCTGCTCCCACTCTTATTTCTACCCAATCTTCGGTTTGATTTGTTACCTCCATCCCTTTTATTTGAGAGTGAAGAATAGAACCTTGATAATCGGCAGTAAACAGCAAATTGCTGCCCCCGCCTATATGTAGATACTCTCCTTCAAGAATTTCTTTTCTCGAAAGAAGCTGTTTGAGTTCTTCCACAGAGGAATATTCAAAGAAGTAATTTGCTTTCACATCAATACCAAACGTGTTGTGGGCAAGAAGTGAATATTGAGTGTGCTCGGTAATCATCTTATGAAGTGTTATGATGTCCCGAAAGACATCGGGTTAGTTACTTAAATCCTCGAACTTCGTAAGTTCCCATTCGCCATTAGTACGTTGAAAATATAAGGTGTTCGAAAAACCGTTTCCAATGCCTTTTAGTGCTAATATCTTTGTGGTGGAGTCGTCGGAATGGCGTTGTCCATAATTAATGTTCGATAATTTATCTTTGGGCAGCGTAGGCATAAATGCTTGCCATTGGTTCAATTCTAACGTAGTTTCCAAAATAGCAAAGTCGTCATCGGGGTCGGTGGTTACAAAAGCTAATGGTTTTCTCACCCTTTCGCTCTGAAAGACGCTATCGGTAGCAAACTTATAGAAGAAGTCAATAAAATTTTCGTTTTCATTTTTTCCTAGTGGATGCAAATTGATTGCTTCGAGTCTCCATACACCTTTTGAACGTTGGAAATAGTATTTTTTCACCATCCTCGTGCGCATATAAATCCATTCAAACTGCACCGAGTTCAACGAAGTATCTTTAGATATATCCATCTCTGTCTCTCTATCAAAGAGCAAAGTATAATATTCTTGTCGAGTAAATAGTACGTCTTGTTTCCAATATTTCTCCTCTATCTTTGAGGTGGTATTTTTGTTATAAAAAGGTAATGGGAAAAGTATTCTCTTGCGTTGAGTTTCTTCGTCGGAAGCAAAGCTGTAAATAAAATCATCGAAAGATTCATCAGCTTTTGAAAACTGCGACTTATCTTCCTTAACAACGACCGGTACGGAGTCTTCTTCTGTCGTAATCGAATCTATTAACCCCGTTAAAGGTTCAAAAGGATCCATCTTCGATTTCTTATTTCCACAAGAAAAGAGTAATAGCAAAACAACCAAGCCTAGAATTATCTTTTTCATTTTCATTTGCAGTTTCCCGCAATTCTATTACAAAACATACACTTAATTAAATTTGCGCAAAATTACACTATTTATTTCATTTGTGTATAAGCTAATGGGATATTTATTTAGTATATTTGCCCGCTCAATCATAATTTTTTTCATGAAGATTAAGTTTAGCATACTCATACTATTACTCTGCATCGCATTTATCGCTGATATACTATTAGGTAGTGTACATCTTTCGTTTGGTGAGGTATGGTCGGCACTGAGTGGTAATAGCGACGATAGCATTTACCGAGAGATTGTGCTTAACCATCGTTTGCCCAAAGCTATCACCGCCATTCTTACAGGAACCGCACTTTCTGTGGCGGGAGTGTTAATGCAAACGCTCTTTCGTAATCCGCTAGCCGGACCGGATGTATTAGGTGTCACTTCGGGTGCAAGCCTAGGCGTTGCTTTGCTTACGCTCACTTCTTCTGCTCTACCTATATATATATTGGCAAGTTGGGGGCAAATATCTGCGGCGATTATTGGAGCAATAGTTGTGCTCTTATTAGTGGTCATCGTGTCGGTACGCATTCCGCAAACAGTTTCATTGCTTATTATCGGGATGATGTTTGGTAACTTTGCCGGTGCTATTGTTAGTATTTTGCAAAGCGCTAGCAATCCGGACACACTAAAGTTATTTATCACATGGACATTTGGAAGTCTATCGTCGGTTAGTTGGGCGCAAATGAGCATCATGATGCCTGTAATTGTTGTGGGCATAGCTTTGGCTTGGGGAATGCAAAAACAACTGAATGTATTGCTATTGGGCGACAATTATGCTACCGGACTAGGAATATCAGTCTTTCGCACTCGTTTATGGGTTATACTTTCTACTGCTTTGTTGGCGGGTACTTCTACTGCTTTTACCGGTCCTATTGCTTTTATCGGCGTAACTGTTCCGCATATTGCTCGCGGACTTTTCCATTCTTCTAATCATCGTATCATCATTCCCTCTTCCATCCTTTGTGGAGCGATAATAATGCTTGTGTGCGACCTTATTTCCCAATTACCCGGCAGTCAAGGTCTGTTGCCTATCAATTCCGTTACTGCTTTGTTCGGCGCGCCTATCATCATTTGGATTATTACCAAAAACAAAGGAATAAGTCAGTAAAGAGACGGATATAAATTTTGTTTTTTTTGAGCAAAATCTATTGATAGCACATATTTATATATTATCTTTGGTGCATATCACAAGATCACGGTATCATTGAACCTCTAAAAAATAAGAACATGAAACTGTTTATCAATTTTATCCTATCTGCTGTCATTGCATTTGGCGCAATAGAGTTTCTTCCGGGACTTCATGCCGACAGCTATTGGATTGTCACATTCATAGCGTTAATATTAGGAGTAATTAACGTAAGCGTAAGACCATTGCTCGAAATTTCTTCGGTAATTCCCACGTTTATCACTATTATTATCGCAATATTTCTACTCTCGGGCGCAGTTGTTGTGCTTGCCGAATGGACTATTGAGGGATTTACCAACGAGGGTTTGGGTTATGTAGCCTTGTTCAGTGCAGTAGTGGCAGTACTTAATTGGGGAGTTCATCGACTAGTTTGGAAGTAATTAGCTTTTTGGGTAAGCATACAGAAGACTTTTGAAATAATACGCTCCGTTTTTAAAATAATACAGAAGGCTTTTAAAATAATACTGAAGACTTTATTTGCGATATTTATGAATATAAATAGATAATAAATCTAATAAAGTTTAAAATATATGTTTTATGACATACTTTATAATTTGGAGAGTATCAATAAAAACTTCACCTTTGCAACCGTTATCCAAAAACAATCTTTTTTTACCTTAAAAGATTTAATACCTATTGAAAACTAAAAAGCGAGACCTTGTGAAAAGTCTCGCTTTTTGGTTATGTACAACATTCAACTAAAACAAAATATCATGGAATATAGCACTACACATCTTATTTACTTCTCGCCTACTCATACTTCTCAAAAGATTATTCGTGCCATTGGTTGCGGAATAGGCATGGGCAGACGAATAGAAACAGACTTAACATACAAGCTCGAAGACAGCCCCATTCTTATTAAAGATGAGTTGACGGTGGTAGCCGTGCCTGTATATGCCGGAAGAGTAGCTCCCATAGCATTAGAGAGAATAGGACGTTTAAAGGGAGAGAATGCACCGGTAATATTAGTGGCAACTTATGGAAATAGAGACTACGAAGATGCTTTGGTGGAATTGCGCGATACATTAACGAAACAAGGATTCACTCCATTGTCGGCAGCCGCATTTGTGGGAGAACATAGTTATAGTCGTCCGGGAATGCCCATTGCCGAAGGTCGCCCCGACGCAAAAGATTTATCTATCGCCGAAAGTTTTGGGTCCGATTCATTAAAAAAGTTACAGGAAGCATCCTCTTTGCAAGCTATTTATCCGTTTGCTATCAAAGGCAATGTCCCCTACCGTGAAGTCGGTCAATCCGCTCCTACCGCCCCCATAACAAAAGAAGAATTGTGCGGAGTATGTGGAGAATGCTTAGACGTATGTCCCACAAAAGCCATTTTTATAAACGAATCCGGCAAGATAGACACCGAGGCGATACGGTGCATCAAATGTTGCGCTTGCGTAAAAGAATGTCCTACCGGAGCAAGAGTTTTTGATACTCCCTATACCGCCATGCTACATGCTAACTTCTCTGCACGGAGAGAGCCTGAACTATTTTTTTGAACAATGGTCTATGCTACACAAATAGCCTAATTTATAGAGAGCAAAAAGTTTCATGTTGGGATGTGTTCCCAACAGATTCTTTCGCAATGCCTTACTAAACAGCTTAAATGAAAGCATAATAAATGGTTTCATTCCTTTGTTGCAAAGAGATGAGTAATTAAGATACAGTCTTGAACTTTTTTTTAGCTTATCTTTCTCACAGATTAAGTTAGCAATGCTAATTTCAGTTTTACGCAGGAATATTTCGTTACTCTCTAATCCTAAATGATATAAAGCGTTATCTATATGCAGTATAGGAATGCTTCTTCTCTTAAGTTCTGCCCCTAAGACAGTGTCTTCATGACCGTATAAAACAAATGACTCATCGAATTTTATCGCTAAAAAAACCTCTTTCTTTATTAGAAGGTTAAAAGCTGTAAACTGTTTATATGGGAATTCCCTTCGATAACTAACGTTTCGGCGCTTATCGGCATTCTTTTCATATCTATATCTTAAGGTTGACGAAGCGGAAATAGGGCTAGAAGGATGCAATAATCCCCCACAAACAACATCCGCACTAGGCGCAACTTCTAAATACTTCCTCAAAAAAAGTTTTTCTTTAATTCCTGCGTCACTATCCAAGAACAATAGATATTTATACTGTGCTTCTTCCCCCAGCAAGTTTCGGATACAAGCTCGCCCTATATTCTTTTCAAGTTCAAGATATCTGCAATTGGAAAGTTTGTTTATCTGCCTATTATCTATTTTCATCTCTTCCCTCGAAGCATCGTCGGCAACAATAATCTCGAAAGGAGCATTTAGCTCTTTCGCTTGTTGCCAAAGTTCTTCCACAAGAGGGTAACAATTATAATTGTAAGTAGGTATTAAAATAGATAACATGATTACTTAGCTTTATTTGTACTCGCAAAAATAGCAAAAAAGGTGGTAATTCCTTTTACTTATTGAAGCAAAAGCCTATCTTTGCTTGTGTTTTAACATTAATGTAGCATTATGATACTAAACGAACGAGATACACGCCATGAGTATCTACTCACGGTGGCTAAACAAATGATGACGGCTGCACGAACGGCACCCAAAGGGAAAGGAATAGATATTATAGAAACGGCTACCATCACGGAAGACGACATCTCTATCTTGTCGGAACAAATGCGGAAGATGTACGAAAAGAACGGTATGAAGTTTTTTCTTCGTGACGCGGACAATATTCTTCAAGCAGAGGCAGTTGTACTAATAGGCACACGCGCAAAAAATCAAGGACTGAACTGTGCTTATTGTGGATTTGCCACTTGCGACGAAAAGCCGACAACTACTCCTTGTGCCATTAACTCCATAGATTTAGGCATTGCAATAGGTTCTGCTTGTGCTATGGCAGCAGATTTAAGAGTAGACTCAAGAGTCATGTTTTCTGCAGGAAATGCGGCTCAAAGTCTCAATTGGTTGATAGATTGCAAGTGTGTGATAGCAATACCTATTAGCGCAACGTCCAAAAATCCTTTCTTTGACCGTAAACCTAAAGAGCAAATATAAAATGGGAATACTAGTTAGTTTACCCAAAACAGTAGAGACGGAAAATAATTTGCAGTTAACTTTTAGTTTCCTCCCGTCTGAGTGGTATCCCCAAAGCGGAGTGCAACTTACATGGCCTCATGCCGGTACGGATTGGGCACATCTATTGCGAGAAGTTCAAGAATGCTTCGTAAACATTGCAAGGGAGATAGCAGAAAGAGAGTTAGTACTGATTGTAGCACCGGACATCGCATCGGTAAAAAACCAATTAGCCAACCGAGTTAATATGGACAATGTACGCTTTTTCTCTTGCGAAACAAACGATACATGGGCACGCGACCACGCAGCTATTACATTGCTGGACATAGGTTCCCCTCTCCTATTAGATTTCTGTTTCAATGGTTGGGGAATGAAGTTTGCCGCCGACTACGACAACATGATTACGCGCAAAGCATTCCATGGAGGATGTTTTGGGGCGAGGTATAAAAATTGCCTAAACTTTGTGTTAGAAGGCGGCTCCATCGAGAGCGACGGAATAGGTACCTTACTAGTCACCTCCGAATGTTTACTTTCACCCAATCGCAACGACAGTCTCAATAAAGTAGAGATAGAAGATTACTTGAAGTCTACACTTCATGTACAACAAGTGCTTTGGCTAGACCACGGATATTTATCGGGAGACGACACGGACAGTCATGTCGACACATTGGCACGCCTTTGCCCCAACAATACAATAGCCTACGTACAATGTACCGACGCCGACGATGAACATTACGATGAACTTCACTTGATGGAAGAACAACTAAAAACCTTCCGCACACTTAGCGGCGAACCGTTTAGACTATTAGCATTGCCCATGGCGGACAAGATAATAGACAATGTGGAAAGACTTCCGGCTACGTATGCCAACTTTTTGATTATCAACAAAGCCGTACTATATCCTACCTACAATCAACCCGATAACGATGCTCAAGCAGCAAAAGTTCTCAAAGAAGCATTTCCCGATAGAGAGATTGTTGGCATCGATTGCCGTACACTGATTAAGCAACATGGTTCGCTCCATTGCGTAACCATGCAATATCCCCAAAACGTGATTAAATAAGAATAGTATGAATAAAACAATAAAGGTAGGTCTTGTACAGCAAGCTAACACAAACAATCTGCGAGATAACTTATCCGCCCTCAACCACAATATAGAACAGTGCGTTGCCCAAGGAGCTCAATTAGTGGTGCTTCAAGAACTTCACAATAGCCTTTATTTCTGTCAGACAGAAGATACCAAACTCTTTGATTTGGCAGAACCTATTCCCGGACCTTCAACCGGATTCTATGGAGAAATAGCCGCTCGTCATGGAATAGTGTTAGTCACTTCCCTATTTGAAAAGCGTGCGCCGGGATTGTATCACAACACCGCAGTAGTGTTCGACACTGATGGTAGTGTTGCCGGAAAATATCGTAAGATGCACATCCCCGACGACCCTGCTTACTACGAAAAGTTCTACTTCACTCCCGGAGATTTAGGTTTTGAACCAATACAAACTAGTTTGGGAAAGTTAGGCGTGCTTGTTTGTTGGGATCAATGGTATCCCGAAGCTGCACGACTTATGGCGCTTCGTGGTGCTGAAATACTAATCTATCCCACCGCTATTGGTTGGGAAAGTACCGATACAGAGGACGAAAAAATACGGCAACTCAATGCTTGGATTATTTCTCAACGTGCGCACGCAGTAGCTAACGGCATTCCGGTAATAGCTGTCAATCGTGTAGGTTATGAACCCGACCCATCGGCACAAACAAATGGCATTCAATTTTGGGGAAATAGCTTTGTTGCCGGCCCTCAAGGAGAGATACTAGCACAAGCAAGCGATGAAAAGTCTGAAAATATAATTGCAGAAATAGACCTTACCCGTTCCGAGAACGTACGGCGTTGGTGGCCTTTCCTCCGTGACCGTCGGATAGACCAATACGGAGAACTCACCAAACGATTTATAGACTAATTGAGAAAGTCACAATTCAATAATGGGCACTTTATCCCAATTTATTTTATCTTTAGCTGTTTGGATATCGGTAAATTCAAAATCCGTCAACCATCTTTTTAGTTTGTTTTCCGCTCCCGATAGTCCATAATAAGACCTGAAGCGACGGAGCAGACTCAGTTCCTTAATCATAGGCTGATTGGCATCTAAATCCCGAGGATGTATATAACTCAACAAGTACTACTTGCCATAATTACTTTTTTTGAATTATGACACGA
>JAVVPX010000003.1:0-22614 GCA_036655555.1 Bacteroidaceae bacterium
AACGCATACTCCTAAAATTGAGCGGTGAAAGCTTGATGGGAGAGAAACAATATGGGATAGACGAAAAGCGATTAAGCGAATATGCTACCCAAATAAAAGAGATTCACGAGCTGGGAGTACAAATAGGCATCGTAATTGGTGGAGGAAACATCTTCCGCGGACTGAGTGGTGCATCGAAAGGTTTCGATAGGGTAAAAGGTGACCAA
The DNA here is from genome assembly GCA_036655555.1 of Bacteroidaceae bacterium. Classification (GTDB taxonomy): domain Bacteria; phylum Bacteroidota; class Bacteroidia; order Bacteroidales; family Bacteroidaceae; genus Bacteroides. Next base: position 207 of record JAVVPX010000003.1, read on the forward strand.
ATGGGAATGCTCGCCACGGTAATCAACAGCCTAGCTCTAAGTTCGGCATTAGTTTCGGAAGGTGTAAAAACTCGTGTGCTTACCGCCATCCGTATGGAGCCTATCGGAGAATTTTATAATAAATGGAAGGCTATCGAAACCTTAGAGAACGGAGAAGTAGCTATCTTCTCTGCCGGCACAGGCAACCCTTTCTTCACCACCGATACCGGTTCTTCGCTACGAGGCATCGAGATAGAAGCAGACGTGATGCTCAAAGGCACGAGAGTAGACGGCATCTACACTGCCGACCCCGAGAAAGACAAGACAGCTACTAAGTTTACCGAAATATCTTACGACGAGATTTACACCCGTGGTTTGAAAGTGATGGACTTGACCGCCACTACCATGTGCAAGGAAAATAACTTACCGATTGTGGTGTTCGATATGGACACGGTAGGCAATCTGAAGAAAGTAATCTTAGGTGAGGAAATAGGTACGCTAGTACACAACTAAAACAAAGACCGCAGATTCTCTTTTCAATGAAAGAAAATCTGCGGTCTTTTTATTCCAATCGGCATTATCTATCTGCCAACCTTATCTCTATTTTTAGTTTCTTCCCGAACGCTTTCTTTCGTTTTCGTCTAAGATAATCTTACGCATACGCATACTCTTAGGAGTAACTTCTACGTATTCATCTTCCTTGATATATTCCAAAGCCTCCTCTAACGAGAACACTACGGGAGGAATAATCTTAGCTTTATCGTCCGAACCGGAAGCACGCATATTGGTCAACTTCTTCGATTTGGTAACGTTCACCACCAAGTCGTTGTCTTTGCAATGCTCTCCAACTACCTGACCGGCATATACTTCCTCTTGTGGGAAGATAAAGAACTTGCCTCTATCTTGCAACTTATCGATAGCGTAAGCAAAAGCCGTTCCACCTTCCATGGCAATGATTGAGCCATTGACGCGACGTTCGATTTCACCTTTGTAAGGTTGATATTCCTTGAAACGGTGAGCCATGATAGCTTCTCCGGCAGATGCGGTAAGCACATTGGTACGAAGTCCGATGATACCACGGGAAGGCATATCAAATTCAATATTTACCCGTTCGCCTTGAGTGTCCATCGATACCATTTCACCTTTACGGCGGGTAACCATATCAATCATCTTGCTTGCGTAAGATTCGGGTACGCTGATGGTAAGCTCTTCGACTGGTTCACATTTGCGACCGTCTATTTCTTTAAAAATAACTTGAGGTTGTCCCACTTGAAGCTCGTAACCCTCGCGACGCATAGTCTCGATAAGTACCGACAAGTGAAGTACACCACGACCAAACACCGTCCATTTATCAGAGTCCGTGCTTTTGATAACTCTCAAAGCTAAATTCTTGTCCAATTCTTTAACCAAGCGGTCGTTGATGTGACGTGAAGTTACATACTTTCCATCTTTGCCAAAGAATGGAGAATCGTTGATAGAGAACACCATACTCATGGTTGGTTCGTCAATAGCGATAGGAGCCAATGGTTCCGGATTTTCGAAGTCACAGATAGTGTCTCCAATCTCAAATCCCTCTATACCTATCAAAGCACAAATATCTCCTGAAGAAACTTCAGTGATTTTCTTTCTGCCTAAGCCCTCAAATACATGAAGTTCTTTTATTTTTGATTTTACCAAAGTGCCATCACGATGCGAAAGATTGACGTTCATTCCCTCTTTGAGTGTTCCTCTGTGCACACGTCCCACTGCTATACGTCCTTGATAAGAAGAATAGTCTAAAGAAGTGATTAGCATCTGAGGAGTACCCTCTAGTTGCTTTGGAGCAGGGATATATTCTACGATAGCGTCCAACAACGGAATGATATCGGTAGTTACATTATTCCAATCGGTACTCATCCAGTTGTTTTTGGCAGAACCATAAATAACGGGGAAGTCCAATTGGTCTTCGGTAGCGTTTAGTCCGCACATCAAGTCGAACACCATTTCGTGCACTTCACCGGGGCGGCAATTAGGCTTATCCACCTTATTAACTACCACGATAGGTTTCAATCCGATTTGCAATGCTTTTTGCAGTACAAAACGAGTCTGAGGCATCGGACCTTCGAAGGCATCTACCAACAAAATACATCCGTCTGCCATGTTGAGCACACGCTCCACCTCACCACCAAAGTCCGCATGTCCCGGAGTATCAATGATGTTTATCTTTATATCTTTATAAACGATTGAAACGTTTTTAGAAAGAATCGTTATACCACGTTCTCGCTCCAAATCATTGTTATCTAAGAATAAATCACTTCCTGCTTGGTCGTTGCGGAACAAATGTCCTGCCAGCATCATTTTGTCAACTAATGTCGTTTTCCCATGATCGACATGGGCAATGATTGCAATGTTTCTAATATTTTGCATATAATACCTATAATTTGGCGACAAAGGTACAATAAAATATTGAATACTGCATTCTAACTCACTATTATTGTGACTTAAAAGTACTTAATGCCCTTCTAAAGGCGATAGAGAAACTGTTGCGAGAAAAACTAAAATATTTCAGCTAAATAATTGTGCAATAAAAGATAATGCGTATCTTTGCCGCCTCAAAGTATTATATATATCACAAAAAAGCTAAGAATTATGTATTTAGATGCAGCGAAAAAGCAAGAAATCTTCGAAAAGTACGGAAAGTCTAACACTGATACTGGCTCATCAGAGGCCCAGATAGCATTGTTCTCATACCGTATTTCTCACCTGACTGAGCACATGAAGCTCAACAGAAAAGATTATACCACAGAGAGATCTTTAACCATGTTAGTAGGAAAACGTCGTAGATTGTTGAACTACTTAAAAGACACAGAAATCGCAAGATACCGTGCCATCATTAAAGAACTCGGACTTAGAAAGTAAGCAATTACTCGCTAAAAGTTTAAAAAAGACTGTTTTCATTACGAAGACAGTCTTTTTTGTTATATATTTGCCCTGTTTTAATGACAATTTAAATCTAAAGAGAATGGATACAAGTAGAATCGTTGGAGAAAAAATAAAAGCACTCCGTGAAACCAAAGAAATCACAATGGAAGAATTGGCTGAACGTTCAGGTTTAGCTTTAGAGCAAGTGAAACGAATAGAAGATAATATAGACCTCCCATCATTGGCACCACTCATCAAAATAGCTCGCGTATTAGGCGTACGTTTAGGCACATTTCTCGACGACCAAGATGAACTAGGACCTGCTGTATGCCGCAAGATGGACACCTCCGATTCTATCAGTTTCTCGAACAACGCTACTCATTCGCGCCGTCACATGGAATATCATTCCTTGTCGAAAGCTAAAGCCGACCGACACATGGAACCTTTCATCATAGATGTAGCAGCTACTGCGGATACTGATTTCGTGCTCTCTTCTCACGAAGGAGAAGAATTTATTATGGTGATGGCAGGCGCAATGGAAATCAACTATGGCAAAACAACTTATGTGCTGGAAGAAGGCGATAGCATCTATTACGATTCGATAGTGCCTCATCATGTGCACGCTTTCGAAGGACAAGCAGCCAAAATCCTTGCCGTAATCTATACTCCTATTTAAAAGATTACATTATAAAAGAGACATTTTAAGATGGAACTATTTGAAAGAACCTTAGGACAATGGCTAGAACATTGGGCTGAGGAAACTCCCGATAAGGAATACATCGTATATTCCGACCGTAACTTGCGCTTTACGTGGAAACAATTCAACGAGCGAGTAGACGACATGGCAAAAGGCTTGTTGGCTATTGGCGTGGAAAGAGGCACTCACGTAGGCATTTGGGCAAACAATGTGCCCGATTGGTTGACTTTTCTCTATGCTTGTGCCAAAATTGGTGCAGTGTACGTAACGGTAAACACCAACTACAAACAAGCAGAATTGGAATATCTTTGCGAGAACTCGGATATGCACACTCTTTGCATCACCAATGGAGATAGAGATAGCGATTTCACCCAAATGACTTACAATATGCTACCCGAGCTGCGCACTTGCCAACGCGGACACTTGGAAAGTAAACGTTTCCCTCACATGAAAAATGTGGTTTATGTTGGACAAGAGAAGTTTCGCGGAATGTACAACACTGCCGAAATACTCCTCTTAGGCGAGAATGTGGAAAGCAATCATTTGGAAGAGGCCAAAAAGAAAGTGTCTTGTCACGATGTGGTAAATATGCAATATACCTCCGGTACAACCGGCTTCCCAAAAGGTGTGATGTTGTCTCACTATAATATATCTAACAACGGCTTCCTTACCGGAGAACACATGGGATTCACTGCCAACGACAAACTTTGTTGCTGCGTGCCTCTGTTCCATTGTTTCGGAGTGGTGTTAGCTACCATGAATTGCTTGACTCACGGCTGCACTCAAGTAATGGTAGAACGATTCGACCCATTGGTTGTACTCGGCTCCATCCACAAAGAAAGATGTACTGCGCTCTATGGAGTGCCTACCATGTATATTGCCGAACTCAACCATCCGATGTTCGACTTGTTCGATATGAGTAGTCTGCGCACCGGTATTATGGCGGGCTCGCTCTGTCCGGTAGAGTTGATGAAAAGAGTGGAAGAAAAAATGTACATGAAAGTGACGAGTGTATATGGACTAACGGAAGCTTCTCCCGGAATGACTGCTACCCGTCTCGAAGATAGTTTCGAAGTGAGATGTGACACCGTAGGACACGACTTTGAACATACAGAGGTAGCGGTTATTGACCCGGAGACAGGCAAAGATTGTCCGATAGGCGTACAAGGCGAAATGTGTAATCGCGGATACAATACAATGAAGGGTTATTATAAGAATACTCAAGCCACGGCAGAAGTGATAGACGCAAACGGTTATCTACATTCAGGCGACCTAGGCATCAAAGACGAGCAAGGGAACTATCGCATTACCGGACGCATCAAAGATATGATTATCCGTGGAGGTGAAAATATCTATCCACGAGAGATTGAAGAGTTCCTTTACAAGATGAAAGGAGTAAAAGACGTACAAGTAGCCGGCATCCCATCCAAGAAGTACGGAGAGGCAGTGGGTGCGTTCATCATCCTTCACGAAGGAGTAGATATACAAGAATCGGACGTAAAAGAGTTTTGCAGAGACAAAATAGCTCGCTACAAGATACCCAAGTATATATTCTTTATTGATGAGTTCCCCATGACGGGCAGTGGAAAGATACAAAAGTTTAAACTAAAAGATTTAGGTTTGGAACTTTGTGCAAAGCAAGGCATTGATATTATCTAAACTATCACTATCTTTGCGCCATTAAAACATTAATAGATAAATTATTAGATTATGTCTACAGAATTATTCTCTACGCTGCCTTATAAAGTAGCCGATATTACCTTAGCCGACTTTGGTCGCAAAGAACTTGATTTAGCAGAAAAAGAGATGCCCGGCTTGATGGCTTTGCGCGAGAAATACGGAGAGACAAAACCTCTCAAAGGTGCTCGTATCATGGGGTCATTACACATGACTATACAAACAGCCGTACTCATAGAGACTTTAGTAGCTTTGGGAGCCGATGTACGTTGGTGCTCTTGCAACATTTATTCCACACAAGACCATGCTGCTGCTGCTATTGCCGCAACAGGCGTACCGGTGTTTGCTTGGAAAGGTGAGACACTGAAAGAATATTGGTGGTGCACACTTCAGGCTTTGACTTTCCCGGGACATAAAGGTCCAAACGTGATTGTAGACGATGGCGGTGACGCAACAATGATGATTCATTGCGGTTTCGATGCCGAAAAGAACCCTGCGTTCTTAGACAACGAAGTACATGCCGAAGACGAAAAAGAGCTCTATGCCATCTTGAAAAATGTATTAAAAGAGGACAAAGATATTTGGACACGCATGACTCCCGATATTCACGGAGTATCGGAAGAGACAACCACAGGCGTTCACCGTCTATATCAGATGCAAGAAGAAGGCAAGCTGTTGTTCCCTGCTTTCAACGTGAACGATTCGGTTACTAAATCGAAGTTCGACAATCTTTACGGCTGTCGTGAATCGTTGGCAGACGGCATTAAACGTGCTACTGACGTAATGATTGCCGGTAAGGTAGTGGTGGTATGCGGATACGGTGACGTGGGTAAAGGTTGCTCTCACTCTATGCGTTCTTACGGAGCAAGAGTATTGGTTACCGAAGTAGACCCTATTTGCGCACTTCAAGCAGCAATGGAAGGCTTTGAAGTTATCACTATGGAAGAAGCTTGCAGTCAAGGAAACATCTTTGTGACTACCACAGGTAATATCGACATCATTCGCATTGAGCACATCGAGAAAATGAAAGACCAAGCTATCGTATGCAACATCGGTCACTTCGACAATGAGATACAGGTAGATGCTTTGAAACATTATCCGGGCATCAAGGCAGTAAACATCAAGCCTCAGGTAGACCGTTACTTCTTCCCCGACGGACATTCTATCATCCTTTTGGCTGATGGTCGTTTGGTTAATCTTGGTTGCGCTACCGGTCACCCATCGTTCGTGATGAGTAACTCGTTTACTAACCAGACTTTAGCACAGATTGAGTTGTTCAACAAGAAATATCCGGTAAATGTATATCGTTTGCCTAAGCATTTGGACGAAGAAGTGGCGCGCCTACATCTTGAGAAGATTGGTGTAAAGCTAACTAAGCTTAGTGCCGAGCAAGCTGCTTACATTGGCGTATCGGTAGACGGCCCATACAAAGCCGAGCACTATCGTTATTAATACGAATAGAGCCTTTAAATTACTTTGCCCTTCGGTTGCGCAGCCTCATCATTAGATGAGAGGACGCAACGAAGGGCTTTTTTCTATCCGTATTCTTGCGTCCACAGCCACCACTTCTTTCTCCGTAGCAAGCAATGGATTGATGTCTATTTCCTTTATCTCCGTGGCAAAGCGCAAGAGAGTAGACAGGCGAACAATTATCTCCGCAAACTTATCTTCATTCACACCCTTTTGTCCGCGAGTGCCTTTGATTATTTTGTAAGCTCGCAACGAACGAATCATGGAATATGCCTCCTCATACGAGAGAGGAGCCAAACCGGAAGATACGTCTTTGAGCACTTCCACAAAGATACCGCCCAAGCCACAAAGTACTACGTGCCCGAACTTTTCTTCATATTTAGCACCGATAAACAGTTCCGTACCTCGAAGCATCGGTTGCACCATGACGGCAGTCACGTCGGGAAGTTTCATCATGCGGTCGAACTCTAAGGCAAGATGAGCTTCGGACTTTATATTGAGCACCACGCCTCCTATGTCCGACTTATGTACCGGACCAACTACCTTTGCCACCACAGGGAAACCACAGCGGCAGGCAAAAGTCAACACTTCGTCTTTGAGGTTCGATACGAACTCTTCCACAAGAGGAATACCTGCCGCGCGAAGCAATGCTTGCACACATTCGGGTTTGATATATCCATCATCCGGCACACCATCTATTATTCTGCGGATTTGGGGAATGTCCACGCCAAAGAGTTCTATTTCTTTCATTGCCGGACTTGGAGCTTCGATAATACGTGTTAGCGCTGTACCCAAAGTAACTTCGTCGGCAAAGTTAACATGTCCTTTATTAAGGAACACTTCTACTTCCTTGCCGGCAGTATGTACCGATGGAAGTACAGGAAATACCGGTTTTTGGCAAGTGAGCATCTTTTGATGAAGTACCTCGTAAGCATCGAACATAGTAACCAATCCGGGCGTGCCGAAGATAACAAGAATAGCGTCTATCTCATCGAAACGGTTTTCGCAATAATCAATAGCAATGCCCAGATGTTCCGGTGTACCCGTTGCCAATATGTCAATAGGATTACCTACCGCCGCTCCGGGAAAGAGTTTGCTCTTTAGCTCTTCCGCTACCGCTCCTTCGAGTTTGGGAACGTTTAGTCCTCCTTTGGAAAGGGCATCTGTCAGCATCACTCCCGGACCTCCCGCATGAGTAACAATAGCAAAGTTTTTCCCTTCCAACTTTGGTAGCGTAAAGATTCCGCCTACCGTAGTGAGTTCTTCGCGAGAGAAACAACGTACAATACCCGCCTTGCGGAAGAGTGCTTCCACAGCAGAGTCTGGACTTGCGATAGCTCCCGTATGAGACGAAGCAGCTCTGCTCCCACTCTCGGAGCTTCCCGCTTTGATTGCCGCAATACGACAACCTTTGCGAATAAGCGAAGAGGCATGAAACAATAAACGATCGGGGTCGGCTATACTTTCTATATAAAGAAGTTTAATTTTTGAATCTCGTTCAGGGTCGAATGTTTCGTCCATATATTGCAACACATCCTCCACGCCTATTTGTTTGGCATTGCCCACCGACCACACGGAATTGAATTGCAATCCTTTGGTTACGGCACTTTCGAGAATAAATACTGCCGTAGCACCGGAACTAGAGATTAAGTCAACACCTTGCGCATGAAGTTGCGGAATGGGTTGAGTAAACACGCTATGATGCCAAGTGTTCATCAATCCAATACAGTTAGGACCAATCAGCGAAGCTCCGTATAGGTTGACCGTCTTTAAAATAGCGTCCTCGAGCAATGCCCCTTCGGGAGTTTCTTCCCCAAAACCTGCCGAAAGAATAATAAACGCACGCACTCCCTTTTCTTTAGCCAACACCTCCACCGCTGAAGGGCAGAATGCTGCGGGAATAGCTAATATAGCCAAATCCATTGGAGGAATAAGCGATACATCGGCATACGAAATAATTCCTTGAACCTCTTGTTCTTTAGGATTTACCGCACAAAGTTCACCGGTGAATCCACCGCCAATCAAATTCTTCAAAACAGCCCCACCGGGCTTATGCGCATTATTGGAAGCTCCTACTACCACTATGCTTTGAGGAGATAGTAATTGTTTTGTTACCATATCTTTACACATCTATATACGACAAATATACGCTAAATAATTAAATATACAAAATAATTAGCCAAATGTCATCCTATCATATTAACAAAATGTGTACCTTTGTAAAATTAACTGTAGAGACATTACTCCATTAAACGACAAACTTATGAAAAAATACTTACTCTGTCTATTATGCGCCATTACTGCTTCCGTAGCATCCTATGGAACAAGTATCGAAAAAGGAGCTGTAAACTGTACCGTAATCTTTCAATTGAAAGGTGTAATAGGTCCATTAGAAGGCACTTTTATCAATATCTTCAATAATAACGGAACTAAATTTAAAAAAGCCGTTGATGCAGAAGGGAAAGCAACTTTTACTCTTCCACAAAACATATATGACATTACGGTTAAACCTGCTAATTATTTACTCAAAAAAGAAAAGATAAATATTTCAGAAAGTCAAACAGTAATCCTCGATTTTTCTAACTATGTTTCAGTCACGTTCAATGCGGATATTCCTCAAGGATACAACATGAAATCAATCTGGTTACAAGATAAAACCGGTAACGAAGAGAAAATAAAACAATCTAACACTCTTTCTGAATCTATTAATGGATATAGGTACTACATCCCTTCCGGCAAATACAAATGGAAATATTCTGTTGCTCTAGCTTCAGGGGAGTCTCCTTATCCAATAGAGACGAAAGCACAATCATTTTCCGTTGAGGCTAGCCCTATCACATTATCCGATACCTTTAATTGGAGTAATTATGCTACTTTAGAATTTAGACTAACCAATTTACCAGTCGAAAACACAGCAGCTTATATTTATCTAGAATCTTTAGATAGCAATAGGCAATCGTATAGTTTGGGAGCCAACAGCCAAGGAATAGTTCTCTTCACTTGTTTAAAAGGGTCTTACAATTACAAAACCGTAGTCACAAAGTGTTTGGATAAAACAAGAGGGATTGTATTGTCTGGGGACAAGGTTGTTAATCTCGATTTTTCAGACTATTGCTTGACTAAATTCACAATTCAAGGATTATCAAACGATTATACAGCAAGTCATATTAGCTTATTTGATAGAAACAAGAATGAAGTAGGTAGTTCGTATTCGAAATATCCATCGGAAAGTAATCCTACTGAAACAAATTTTGATTTTTACCTACCTGGTGGCACTTATCAATGGAATTATAAAATCGAGAATCAGACAATCGGTGAAATTCCGGGCTCACCACTGCAAAGTTCATTTGTCGTAAGACAAAACACTCCTATCCAAAAAGCAAGATTCTCTGTCAACGATTACGCAACTGCCAATATCCGTATCTCCAATATACCAATCGTATCAAAGGCTGGAGAGGATCTAAATTATATAAACCTAATTCTTCACTCAGACTTTGATGAAACTTATTTATTTAAAGAAATTCCGGAGGGAGCTACTGAAATTACTTTCACGCAAAATATTCGCAAAGGAGAATATACTTATGAACTTAATTTTGATGTTAACGATTCTATTATAGTAAATGATGTAAAGGGAAGATTTGATTTAACAACTAATTTAAACGGTACTTACCAATATCCAACTTTAACTCCTTATTATTTCAATATTAAAAATAAGAGTACCAGAGAAGTTATGCCTGAGTTTTTAGGATTTATTCTCAAAGGAGATGAACTAGTAGGTACTTTTTCTTCAGAAAGAGATCGAATACAAGCAAAAGAGTTTGTCTATTACAAAGAATCGGGAGAATTTACTCTTAAAATTTCACCAATGTGCGGTTATCGATCTAATTCTATGGCTATAAACGACAATTCACCTAAACAATTTTCTATAGAAGTAGAAAAAGGAGAGGTTAGTTCGGTTGTGATGAGAGTCACCGATGAAGACTTAGAACCTTTAAAAGATGCATCTATATCTATAAATAACAATAGCGTACCAATCTATTTTGGAGATAAACACAAAACTAGTTATTTTTTTACCGACATTCCTTTAAATACTTCTATCAGTTACAGCGTTAATTTAATAGGATATGTAAATTCAACTAGAGTTGTCACTTTAAACGAGATGCTTTACGATTCCTATTATAAGGGAATACCTATTAATGTAACACTCGTAAAGAAGGGAACAGATATCTGCTCTAGGGATAAAGTCAATCAAAAGATCAGCATCTATCCAATTCCTGCCAAAGAAACTATCTCTATCAATGGCAATGGCAAAGAGGGTATATGGACAGCACAAGTGTTTGCTTCCAACGGTACGCTAGTGATGAGCCAACAAATAAACTTCTCTTATAAACCAATCATTAACATCTCTTCGTTAACTTCAGGTATCTACTATTTGAGACTAAGCAACAACGAGGAAGTAAACACGTTGAAAATAATTAAAGAATAGATAGAATCAATAATACGATTGCGATACCAAACGAATTAAACGTTTTTTATTGAAACAAATAGATGGCTTATCATAATGACATATCAATTCACAAAGATAGCAGTAAAAATAGGCAGTAACGTACTTACACGCAAAGATGGGACGTTGGATGCTACTCGTATGTCGGCGCTCGTTGACCAAGTGGCAGAATTGCACAAAGCGGGAGTCGAAGTAATTCTTATATCTTCGGGAGCTGTGGCTTCGGGAAGAAGCGAAATTAAAGCGTTAAAGAAATTGGATAGCGTAGATCAACGGCAACTATACTCTGCTGTGGGACAGGCTAAACTCATTAACCGATATTACGAATTGTTTCGGGAACACGGCATTCCCGTTGGACAGGTGTTGACAACCAAAGAAAATTTTGGCACGCGAAGACATTATCTCAACCAACGCAACTGCATGATGGTAATGTTAGAGAATGGCGTAATACCAATAGTCAATGAGAACGATGCTGTTTCGGTAAGCGAACTAATGTTTACCGATAACGATGAATTAAGTGGAATGATTGCTGCCATGATGGATATGCAAGCTTTAATCATATTAAGCAATATCGATGGCATTTATAATGGTTCACCCACCGACCCACATTCGGAAGTAATCCGAGAAGTGAAACAAGGGAAAGACCTTTCCGACTATATCCAAACAGAAAAGTCGGGCTTTGGACGAGGGGGAATGATTACCAAAACAAATATTGCCCGAAAAGTGGCAGACGAAGGTATAACGGTTATCATTGCAAACGGAAAGAAAGAGAACATCCTCGTAAACCTACTCAAAAGTCCTCAAACAACGGTATGTACTTGCTTTATCCCTGCCGAACAAGAAGTATCGAGCATTAAAAAGTGGATAGCTCATTCTGATGGTTTTGCAAAAGGTGAACTTCATCTCAATAAGCAAGCGAGCGAAGTTATCAACAGCAACAAGGCGGTGAGCATTCTTTCGGTAGGTATAACCGATATTGTAGGCGAGTTCGAGAAAGACGACATCGTACGCATAATGAACAATCATGCTCAACAAATAGGCGTGGGCAAGGTAGCGTTCGACTCCCAAGAAGCGCGGGAAATGATGGGCAAACATGGACTAAAACCAATAGTGCACTACGATTACTTATATATAGAATAAAGCCTAAACTATAAAATGAAATACGACGTAATTATCATTGGAGGGGGTCCGGCAGGATATACCGCAGCCGAAACCGCAGGAAAAGCAGGATTGAGCGTTACTCTATTTGAGAAGAATAATTTAGGCGGGGTATGCCTCAACGAAGGGTGTATTCCTACCAAAACATTATTGTATTCAGCAAAAGTATACGACCATGCCCGAAATGCTTCAAAGTACGCAATTCTTATACCCGAAGTATCTTTCGACTTAAACAAGATAATTACTCGTAAAGCAAAAGTAATACGTAAATTGGTGTTGGGCGTGAAAGCTAAATTAACTGCTCAACAAGTAAATATCGTTTCCGGTGAAGCGGAAATACTCTCTGCAAACATTGTTCGTTGCAACGGAGAAGTTTATGAGGGAAGCAACCTGATTATTTGCACCGGTTCGGAAACTTTCGTTCCTCCCATTCCAGGAATAGAGAACGTGGATTATTGGACACACCGAGAAGCGTTAGGGAACAAAGAGCTTCCCAGCTCACTCACTATCATAGGTGGCGGAGTAATTGGGATGGAATTTGCTTCATTCTTCAACAGCCTTGGCGTAAAAGTGACAGTGGTGGAGATGATGGATGAGATATTAAGTGGCATGGACAAAGAACTTTCGGCTTTATTGAGAGCTGATTATACCAAAAGAGGCATCACCTTTTTACTAAACACCAAAGTAACGGCATTATCAAAAATAGAAGAAGCCACTATTATTGATTACGAGAATGCCGAAGGTGGCGGACAACTCACGGCAGAAAAACTATTGATGAGTGTGGGGAGGCGTCCGGCAAACAAAGGTTTTGGATTGGAACATCTAGCTTTAGAGATGAATGGAAAGAATATAAAAATAGATGAACATCAGCAAACATCTGTTCCGGGAGTTTATATTTGTGGGGATTTAACCGGAACCTCATTGCTTGCCCACACAGCAGTGAGAGAAGCCGAAGTTGCTGTACACAATATAATAGGTGTAGAAGACAAGATGAGTTATCGGGCTATCCCGGGAGTAGTATATACTAATCCGGAAATTGCGGGAGTAGGCAGGACGGAAGAAAATTTGCTATCCGAAGGGATTCCATATAAAGCAACAAGACTTCCGATGACTTATTCCGGTAGGTTCGTGGCAGAAAATGAAGGAATAAATGGACTGTGCAAGATACTGATAGCAAACGATAATCACATTTTAGGCGTACACGTCTTTGGTAATCCTGCTTCAGAAATTATCACTATTGCAAGCATTGCCATCGAAACAGGAATGAAAGTAGAAGAGTGGAAAAAGATAGTCTTTCCACATCCTACTGTTGCCGAAATATTTCGAGAAGCACTATAAACTCAAATTAGACGCAGACAGCTTACAACTTACTTATAAAAATTCTTTTTGAAAGCTTCAAATTCGTCTTTACCCCTTATCACTCTTTCCCAAAAAGAGCGGAGAAAACCGGTGCCATAGCCTAAGAGTTGAATAAAGGAGGCAATAATAGAGATTGCACCTATCTTAATGCTTTTGTTTTTGATAGAGGAATCTACCCAAATGACTAAGGAGAAAAGCAACAGAGGAGACAATCCTAATGTGGGTATAAAAAAAGAAAAAATCAATAAGAACGCAACTCCAATGGTGAATACTGCCGGTAATAAATGAACCGTTTTAAGTGATTCGGGATACTTCTTATAGAGATTAATACGGGCAATGCCGGAGTTATGCACTTGTTTGAAAAACTTCTTCAAGTCTGTACGCCGTTTATGATAAACCCACGCTTCGGGGAATAATCTACACGCATATCCTCCCTTGAAAATTCGAATGCTAAAGTCAATATCTTCGCCGAAACGCATTTTAGAGAAGCCTTCTAACTGTTGATAAACGCTGCTCTTTATACCCATATTAAAACTTCTTGGATAGAACTTGTCCATCTTCTTCCTACCTCCCCGAATGCCACCGGTAGTAAAGAACGAGGTCATAGCATAATTAATAGCTTTTTGCATAGGAGTGAACGAATCGTGCGCTCTATCCGGACCGCCAAAAGCATCGGCAGGATTGGCTTTTAATTCTTCTTCTATGGCAGCAAAATAATCGATGGGAAGTATGCAATCGGAATCTAATATGATAAAGTAATCTCCTTTGCTTCTTTCCGCACCATAATTGCGCGTTTGTCCGGGACCGGAATTTGGCTTGGCAAAGTACTTAATGTCTAAGCGTCCGACATAGTTATCTGTTATCTCTTTGCAGGGGATGGACGAGCCATCTTCTACAATTATCACCTCAAAGTTTCGATAGGTTTGCTTGGTGAGACTATCCAATAATTCGTCTACTTCATCGGGACGATTATATACGGGAACAATAACAGAGTAGAACATCGCAGGCGTGGTCTTTATTTAAAAGATATTTAAATTAGGCATGAACTCCTCAGGGCTCATGCCTAATAAAAAAAATGTTATGCTTTTATGCGGTTAAGATAAGAACCATCACGTGTGTCCACTTCGATTAATTCGCCTTCGTTGATAAACAAAGGAACACGAACGCTTGCTCCCGATTCTACAGTGGCAGGCTTAGTTGCGTTGGTTGCGGTATCACCTTTTAATCCCGGTTCAGTATAAGTAACTTTAAGGGTCACTTTTACAGGAAGTTCAGCAAAAAGAATTGTTTCGGTCGAAGCATCAGAAACAACATCTACGCTATCTCCTTCTTTAAGGAAGTCTACACCGGTGATAAGATCCTTTTCGATAGGAGCTTGTTCGTAAGACTCTTGGTTCATGAAAATATAATCTTCTCCTTCTTTATATAAGAACTGATAAGGACGACGTTCTACACGAACATCTTCTAACTTAAATCCAACTTGGAAAGTGCGGTCAAGCACACGACCATTAATAACGTCCTTTAACTTAGTACGCATAATGGTATTACCTTTACCCGGCTTAACGTGAAGGAACTCAACAACAAAATAAAAACGTCCATCTAACTTGATGCACATTCCATTCTTTACATCTTGTGAATTAATCATACTTTTAGTATTACTTATTATTGTATATTATTTGCGCTTAAATAGTCTTTCGGATGCAAAAGTAATCTAAATTGGTAAAAAACACAAAATCTTTTGACTAAAAAAGACTTAACCCTTTGTTTATTTAAAAAAAGTGTCTACTTTTGCAACCCGATTCCGTAGTATTATAACATAAAAACAATATACCGTAATGAAAAGAACATTTCAGCCCTCTAACAGAAAGAGAAAAAACAAGCATGGCTTCCGCGAAAGAATGTCTTCAGCTAATGGTCGTAGAACTTTAGCAGCACGTCGCGCCAAGAAAAGAACTAAATTAACCGTTTCTGACGAATACAACGGCAGATAAAAGTTGGTTTGTGACATTCACAAACTTCAAAAAATAAGAAGAAGTAAAGGTTTTCAGTAGATACCTTTACTTCTTTTGTTTTTTATATTATCTTTGGTGCCAAATAGAAAATGCTTTAGCAAGATAAGTATATGACAATAAGAGACTTCTTTTCTTTCCGAGAGAACAAATTCTTTTGGATACACATCATGTTGATGATACTAGCTGTTTGTCTTTTAGTATTTGGAGTACTAAAAGGGATAGATATATATACCCAACATGGAATCTCGATAGAAGTACCTAACGTAAAGGGAATGGATGCCACCGAAGCACGATTGTTTCTCGAAAAACATGGATTAGTATGTGAAGTTGTAGATTCAAGTTACATCAAACATACTCGCGCAGGAAGTATATTAGACCAAAACCCTATCGAAGGCTCACAAGTGAAAGAAGGCAGAATTGTGTACCTAACTATCAACTCTCTCAAAATCCCAATGCTAATGGTTCCGGATGTAGCAGACAATAGCTCTGCCCGTCAGGCTCAAGCAAAATTATCAGCCATGGGATTTAAACTAACTATCGATGAATTCGTGAGTGGAGAAAAAGATTGGGTATATGGAGTGAAGTATAATGGCAGGAAACTAGAAGCTGGAGAAAAAGTCCCCACAGGAGCAACCTTAACTTTACTTGTAGGGGACGGAAGTCGTGAAGTTACATTGGATAACGATTCTATTAGCGAAGAACTCCCAATCGATAAAACAACCAATGAAGAAACCACAGTAGACAAATCATGGTTTTGACGAAATAAACACAGATGATAGAAGACTATTTGGATGAGATAGAAGAGGATATTGATGACGTAGAACCTATTGATGGTGATGCGATAGAACTTTATGAACATTTCCGAGTGGTAGTGGACAAAGGACAAGCTCCCATACGCATAGATAAATATCTCTTTGAACGAATAGTCAATGCTTCTCGCAACCGCATTCAGCAAGCAGCAGAAGCAAACTGCATTCGAGTAAACGAAAAACCGGTGAAAAGCAACTATAAGGTGAAACCTTTGGATGTGATTACTGTGATGATGGATCGTCCTCGATACGAAAGTGAAATTCTTCCCGAAGATATCCCCTTAGATATAGTCTACGAAGACGATGATTTAATGGTCATCAATAAACCTGCGGGATTAGTTGTGCATCCGGGATGTGGCAATTATACCGGAACGCTCGTTAATGCCATCGCCTTCCATTTACAAAACAACCCAAACTATAATCCCAACGACCCACAAGTTGGCTTGGTACATCGAATAGACAAAGATACATCGGGCTTGCTGTTAATAGCAAAAACTCCGGATGCGAAAACCCATTTAGGATTACAGTTCTTCAACAAAACTACTAAACGCAAATATCAGGCATTAGTATGGGGCACAATAGAACAAGATGAGGGCAGAATAGAAGGTAATATCGCTCGCAATCCAAAAGATAGAATGCAAATGACGGTCTTTGCTGACCCCGAAGTAGGAAAGCACGCTGTCACCCACTACCGTGTACTAGAAAGATTGGGCTACGTCACTTTAGTGGAATGTGTACTCGAAACAGGAAGAACTCACCAAATACGTGTTCACATGAAACATATCGGTCATGTACTCTTTAACGACACACGATATGGTGGCAACGAAATATTAAAAGGAACTCACTTTAGTAAATATAAACATTTTGTAAACAATTGCTTCGAAATTTGTCCACGGCAGGCTCTTCATGCCATGACTTTAGGATTCGTTCATCCAACAACAGGAAAGGAAATGTTCTTCACCTCCGAATTGCCGGACGATATGAGTTTGCTGATAGACAAATGGAGAACTTATCTTTCAAATAGAGAAATAGAATGAAACGTACTATTGCAATAGTAGCAGGGGGAGATTCTTCGGAACTTCCTGTTTCCCTTCGCAGCGCTCAAGGGATTTACTCCTTCATAGATAAGGAGAAGTATAATTTGTATATAGTGGAGATGGAAGGTCTTCGCTGGGAAGTACAATTGCCTAATGGAACAAAAGCGTCGGTGGACCGTAACGACTTTAGTTTCTTAATGAATGGGCAGAAAGTAATATTCGATTTTGCCTACATAACTATTCACGGCACACCCGGCGAAAATGGCAAACTACAAGGTTATTTCGATTTAATCAATATACCTTACTCTTCGTGCGACGTGCTCACATCTGCTATTACATTCAATAAATTTGCTTGCAATCAGTATATGAAAGGCTTTGGCATTCGCATTGCCGAATCATTGATGCTCAAAGAAGGCTTCGAGATTCTCGATGAGGAAGTGATTAACAAAATTGGACTTCCTTGTTTCATCAAACCGAATGAGGGTGGGTCTAGCTTTGGAGTGACAAAGGTAAAAACAAAAGAACAAATTCAATCGGCCATAGAAAAAGCATTCGGCGAATCGGACGAAATTATTATAGAAGCGTTCATGGAGGGTACAGAAATCACTTGCGGATGCTATAAGACAGCCGACAAAGAGACTGTATTCCCTATCACGGAAGTGGTAACTCATAATGAATTCTTTGACTACAACGCCAAATACAATGGTGAAGTAGAAGAAATTACACCTGCACGCATCTCTGATGAACTCACGCAAAGAGTGAAATTATTAACTTCTGCAATCTACGACATCTTAGGGTGTTCAGGCATTGTACGCATAGATTATATCATCACCGAAGGAGATAAGGTTAACCTTTTGGAGATAAACACAACTCCGGGAATGACGGCTACTAGCTTTATTCCGCAACAGATAAAAGCTGCCGGATTAGATATTAAGGAAGTGATGACAGACATTATAGAAAATAAGATGAATCATTAATCATTCTATCCAAACATAGATTATTATGGAAAAACATACTGAGGAGTTTGACGAAATTCGTCCCTATTACGATGAGGAACTTCCTCAAGTGCTCGAAGAGCTGATTGAGGACCCCGAATTTCAACGGGTTATTGGTATCGCTATACCCGGTATTCCTTTCGAAATGATAGCTACGAAAATGAGAAAGTGTAAAAGCAAAACCGGATTCCAAGAAGCGTTCTGCTACGATTTCCTATGGAAGATAGCTAATAAATGCAGCGATGGATTAACACTCAATCATACATCACTTCCAAACAAAAGCTTGGCTTACACTTACATCTCAAACCATCGGGACATCATTCTTGATTCTGGATTCTTATCTATTCTATTGGCTGGACAGAACATGGAGACCGTAGAAATTGCCATTGGCGACAATCTTCTTATTTATCCGTGGATAAAGAAATTGGTACGTGTAAACAAGTCGTTCATTGTGCAACGAGCATTGAGTATGCGACAAATGCTCGAATCCTCAGCACGTATGTCTCGCTACGTACACTATGACATCGTCGAAAAGCAACAATCGGTATGGATCGCCCAACGAGAAGGAAGAGCCAAAGACTCTAACGACCGCACACAAGACAGCGTGCTCAAGATGCTAGCCATGGGAGGCGAAGGCGGAGTAGTTGAATCTTTACGCTCACTAAACATCGCACCTCTTTCTATCTCTTATGAATACGACCCTTGCGATTACTTGAAAGCAAAGGAATTTCAACTTAAAAGGGATATAGTAGATTATAAAAAATCTACTAAAGACGACTTGAAGAATATGGAAATCGGACTGTTTGGCTACAAAGGTCATGTACATTTCCAATCGGGAAAATGCTTGAACGAAGACCTTGACAAACTAGATAACTCACTAAGTAAACAAGAACTCTATACTGCAATATCGGCTCTGATAGATAAACAAATACATAGCAACTATATCATCTATCCAAGTAATTATATGGCACACGATATGCTCTCGGGCACACCAACTTATGCCGACAAATACACGGAAAAAGATAAAACAAACTTTAATGCTTATATTGACAAGCAAATTGACAAAATAGACTTACCCGATAAAGACATCTATTTCTTACGAGAGAAAATGTTAACGATGTATGCCAATCCGTTAATTAATTATCTAGCTGCTACCGAATGAAGTACTCTAAGATAATAATAGCATTCTTTATCGTCCTTTTGATCGCTGCTTGCAACAAAAAGGATGAATACGTATATCCACCGGTGATAACAGAATTGCTCACTACTCAATCGAGCAGCGAAGGCACACTACTCAATCTAATAACCGACAAAGGCGAAATTTTTCGGGTACAGAATGGAAGTAAGGTAAAGGGAATGGTACCGGATTCGTTATATAGAATGCTTTGTATCTACGAGCTCTTGGATATTGCAAATTCTAAAGAAAAAGAAGCCAGCCTTTATTCTATTCAACAAGTCTTTTCAATCGACCCGGTAGAAGCTTCTCATTTCAAACTGATGATAACCGACCCCGTCATTCGACAAAGTGTGTGGATGAGTGGCGGATATCTCAACCTTTTTCTATTTATTAAAGCAAAAGACACTCACATACACCGCTTCCACTTTGCCGAAACATACGACGGAGTGATTGAGGTAGATGGAAAACGAAAACTTTATCTAACTCTTTATCACGACAAAGGTACAGACATAGAGGCATACTCACAACGAACTTGCTTCTCCATCCCTCTGCGAAAATATAAAAATATTCTGCAAAAAGGAGATTCTGTATTATTCACTCTCAACGAATACAATAAAGGAATGGTCACTTATCGATTCGCTTTCTAAAGTTCTTCTATCAAATAGCGTAAATCCTTTAGTTGATAAGGATATCTTACTAAGTAACCATTAATGTAACACTGACAAGCAGAAGTTTCCTCAATCTTTGATTTTAGTCCTATTAAATCATCTTCCGTATATTGCAAGGACTTATCAAAGTTCACATATCGTAAAAACTTGGATTGATACCATTCTTCCAAAATAGGAGAAATGCATTCAAAAGAAGATACGTTATTAATAGTTTGAACTACTAACTTTTCTTTTTCATCCTTTAAGCTATTGATAAAAACAATACTTATTTTGAAAGTTACATTTCTCTGCAACCATTCTTTTACCAATTTACAAGCTGGAGCAGAACTTTCATCCTCAATATCTAATATCAACACTAATTCATTAGCAGCTGTTTGATTACCTACTCTTATTAGCTTTAGTTTATCTGCTATTTCTATCGGCAAAGACTGACCTATAAAAGCTTTTAGTTGCCCTGAATTATATTTTATTTTGGAAAGTTCTTCTACCTTTCTGCTCATTTCATTATACGTATATAAATACATTTTTATACTTATCATCATAAGCAATCCTAGCGATAAAATAGCAGTCAAAATGATAGCTGGTTTCGAGGCAGAAATATAAGCCATTATTAGTTGAAGAGAACAAGCAAATAGCAAAAGTCCAATCCCTATTTTGGGAAGATAGTGTTTTACCTTTTCTCTCAAAGAAATTTTCACTGTTACTTTCAATATGTTTCTATCCCAAATTTTCAAGAATGTAGACTCCGGAATTAATATGTTCTTTCCATTGGAAAGCATAAGATAAATTCCTCTATAACCAACCTTACGAACAATCGCCAATGAGCTACAATTTCCTTTGCTCAACCGAACAAGTAACGGGCAATCGTATTCCGATCTATAAGTTTTTATGTAAGTGTTAGATGGTATGCCTAAATCAAGAAAAATATCATTTATAGACGTCAAAGAAGGAAAGGATGGATGACTAATAAATAATTCTCGAAGACATTTCTTTTTTATATAAACACCTCTTTGGATCAGATACTTATGAATAAGGGATATATTAGAATCATTGGTAGAAGACTGCATGAAAATTGAATTTATAAAAGAACAATAATAGTAAATATTACTACTTATTTTATTATAAAACAACAATCTATTGAGATATTTGTTCTCGAATATGTACTATAAAATCATCCTCTTTGACCGGCATTAACGAAACATATTTCTCTTGTCCATATTCTATTAGCAAATATTCCGTAGCATGGAAACGAGCAAAGTTCATCGAATTTTTCTTCTCTATCTTAGTGATCGTATCTATCCGAATAGTCAATTTACGAGCGTATCTGCCATAAGAGATAATCAACATTCCATCGGGAGTGAAGGTATAAGTAGTGTGAATAACTTTTTCGATGATAACAATGAGCAGTAACATAAGGGCAGCAGCTACAAGAATCAGCTTCATCCATAAAGAATAAAAAGCAATGGCTGCTAATAAAAAAATATACACATATTGATACCAAGCAATGCGAGCGTGATAAATTCGATTCATTTTGTTTATTATTTGACCGCAAGGTAGCAATTATATGAATTAATCCGCCTAAAAAACACAATTAAATGAGTTATTTAGTAACTTTGCGATTCTAAATTTAATAGTGATGGTCAGAAAGTTCGACTTTTTAGTTATCGGTTCAGGTATAGCCGGCATGAGTTTTGCACTGAAAGTAGCAAAAGAAGGCAAAGTAGCCCTTATCTGTAAAACTAATTTAGAAGAAGCAAATACTTACTTCGCACAAGGGGGGGTGGCATCCGTCACCAATACATTAGTAGACAATTTCGAAAAGCACATTGAAGATACAATGATTGCAGGCGATTGGATTAGCAATCGCGAAGCGGTGGAAATGGTGGTACGTGAGGCTCCGGCACAAATTAACGAACTCATCAATTGGGGAGTTAATTTCGATAAGAACGATAAAGGAGATTTCGA
>JAVVPX010000003.1:22625-46483 GCA_036655555.1 Bacteroidaceae bacterium
TGCAATAGAGATACTTACACAACACCATTTAGGTATTACGGTAACTCGACAAACACCGGATATTAAATGTTATGGGGCTTACATTCTAGACCCAAAGACAGGAAAAGTAGATACTTTCCTATCTAAAATAACGTTGATGGCTACCGGTGGCGTAGGTGCTGTATATCAAACCACCACTAATCCTCTAGTTGCAACAGGCGATGGCATCGCGATGGTATATCGCGCTAAAGGGACGGTAAAAGATATGGAATTTATTCAATTTCATCCTACTGCTCTTTTTCATCCGGGAGATAGACCTTCTTTCCTTATTACTGAAGCAATGAGGGGTTACGGCGGCATACTTCGTACAATGGACGGAAAAGAATTCATGCAGAAGTACGACAAACGTCTTTCTTTGGCTCCACGCGATATTGTAGCGCGAGCAATAGATAATGAAATGAAAAATCGTGGAGACGACCATGTCTTCTTAGATGTTACACATAAAGATGCAGAACAGACAAAAGAACATTTCCCTAATATTTATGAGAAGTGTTTAAGCTTAGGTATCGACATTACTAAAGAATATATTCCTGTAGCTCCTGCTGCTCATTATCTTTGCGGTGGTATTAAAGTCGATTTAAACGCACATTCTTCTATCGAAAGACTTTATGCAGTAGGCGAATGTTCTTGTACCGGCTTGCATGGAGGCAATCGATTAGCTTCTAATTCT
Source organism: Bacteroidaceae bacterium (assembly GCA_036655555.1). Taxonomy (GTDB): domain Bacteria; phylum Bacteroidota; class Bacteroidia; order Bacteroidales; family Bacteroidaceae; genus Bacteroides. The sequence continues at coordinate 23,335 of JAVVPX010000003.1, forward strand.
CTAATTGAAGCAGTGGTATATGCCGACGCAGCAGCTAAACATAGTATCAGTATGCTCAACCAATATGAGTACAACGATAAAATCCCGGAATGGAACGATGAGGGTACACGTTCCAATGAGGAAATGGTACTGATAACTCAAAGTGTGAAAGAAGTAGGACAAATAATGGGGTCGTACGTAGGAATTGTTCGTTCCGACCTTCGTCTGAAACGTGCTTGGGATAGATTAGACATCCTTTACGAGGAAACAGAAAGTTTATTCAAACGCTCCAAAGCATCGAAAGAAATATGCGAACTAAGAAACATGATTAACGTAGGCTACTTAATAATGCGACAAGCAATGGAACGCAAAGAAAGCCGAGGACTGCATTATACTATCGATTATCCACACGCTAAGTCCGACAAATAGAAAATAGTTACATTGAACAAAATTATATCATTCGTTTAATGAGTCTAAGTTTGTGTGTGTACATTGCTCTCTCTTCATTATAAATGCCTTCTTCATCCAAACGATCGATATGTACCGAACCGGAAGCGTGTATAATCCGTCCACCCTCAAGCACGATTCCTACGTGAGAAATACGCCCATCACCGTGGTCAAAGAAAGCTAGGTCGCCCGATTGAGCTTCTTGAAGAAAGGGTACAAGCTCTCCTTGAGTTACTTGTTGAGAAGCATTCCGAAGAAGTTGAGTTCCATGAATGCGAAACACTACTTGAGTAAGCCCGGAGCAATCTATACCCAAAGCATTCTTGCCACCCCACAAATATGGACAATGCAAAAAGCGAAATGCCGTAGCTTGCAACGATTCTTTCACAGGAGCAGCAAATAAAGGATTAATACTGTAACGTTCATTCTTTACATCGAAACTTCCATCGGGAGCATATCCGGGAAGTACACTTCCACCGGTAAGCAATAAATGTTCCTTACGTTCATTGAAAGCCTCCGCATAGTAAGTAGAAACTACGACTTGTTTGCTAGGGTCATAAGCATTATACTCTGTTTCTGTCATCGGAGTGAGCATCTTTGTTGTGAGCCAACCTACATAGCCATCTGCTTTGTTCTCTATTTTACTCCACGAATCTATCGACTCTGTTACTTTGCAGCAATCACCAAACAATAATTCTGTCATCATCTCTGCTCCATCAGCAGGCTCTCTGCGTAGAGGGATGTTAGGAAGAAAACACATTGCATAGTACATAATATGACTTCTATAAGGTTACTTAAACTTCTTTTCTATCTCATCTTCAGCAATTACCGACAAGACTAATTTGCCGTCGGGCGTATAGTTTGGCATGGAGCAAGCAAACAACGAATCTACCAACTTGACCATTTCTTCGTTCGAAAGTACTTGACCATAGGCTATTGCAGCCGCCTTAGCTAAAGTAAGTGCTAGGATGTTTTGAACTTCTTCTTTCACATCGTTGCCCTTTTCCATTGCTGTATGTATCATGTCTCTAATAAGATCGGCAGGGTTCAATCCTTCTATACCTGAAGGAATGCCATTTATTGCATAACTTCCTCCACCTAAATTAGTGAGTTCAAAACCAATAGCGGACAACTCATCCATGATATTTTGCAGGATAGCTATTTCAGAAGCAGGAAGTTGCAATATCTCGGGAAAAAGTACTCCTTGCGACGTTCTTTGTTTGCAAGCAATTTGAGCAATATATTGGTCAAAGAGTACGCGGATATGAGCTCTTTGTTGGTCAATAATCATTAATCCGGATCTCACTGATGTCAAAATAAACCGTCCTTTAAATTGGTAATGTTGCGAACCTTTCTCTATCGTCCCCACATTAGTATAAAGAGAAGTCACAAGTTCAACTTCTTCTTCATCAGGCACTTCGTTCATGCGACTTCTATGATCTGCTTTACCCAATCCTTCGTAAAGATTCTCCCACTCTACTTTTGGACGCGAATAACTCTGACCTCCGGTTTTAAAAGGATTGAAATCCGGGTTAAAATTTAATTTAGGCGGAGCTATGGGCATTTCATTGTCGTAAGCCGGAATATCCGGCATTCCTTCTGTATCGAAATCTATCGACGGCACTTCATTGAATTTTCCTAACGATTCTTTCACTGAAGCCGCTATCACTTGCCAAATAGCTTGTTCATTTTCAAACTTTATCTCTGTCTTTGTTGGATGAATATTCACATCAATATTAGCAGGGTCTATCTCCAAATATAAAAAATAAGAGATTTGTTCACCGATAGGAAGAAGATGTTCGTATGCTTGGCTCACTGCCTTATGGAAATAAGGATGACGCATATAACGCCCATTCACAAAAAAGTATTGATGGGCACCTTTCTTACGAGCAGCTTCCGGTTTAGCCACAAATCCGGATATTTTAATCATGGTGGTAGCTACCTCCACCGGCAATAGTTGTTGGTTAAGTTTATTTCCAAACACACTCATTATTCGTTGCCGCAAAGAAGATACAGATAGATTAAACAATTCTGCATCATTGTGATGAAGGGTAAAGGCTACTTGTGGATGAACCAGCACAATACGTTCAAATTCGGTCAGTATATTACTAAGTTCGGTTTGATTGGATTTCAAGAATTTACGTCTTGCCGGCACGTTAAAAAATAGATTCTTTACCGAGAAATTACTTCCTTTTGGGCAGGATACTGCTTCTTGACTTTCTACTTTTGAACCCGCAACCACAATAAGTGTACCCAATTCATCGGCTTGGGTACGAGTTTTCAAATCTACTTGAGCCACCGCAGCTATTGATGCCAATGCTTCACCTCTAAATCCCATGGTAGTAAGAGCAAAAAGGTCGGCAGCTTCACGTATTTTAGAAGTTGCATGACGTTCAAACGCTAATCGAGCATCTGTCTCCGACATTCCTTTTCCGTCATCTATTACTTGAATATTAGTGCGTCCTGCATCTGTTACCAACACATGTACATTTTGTGCGCCCGCATCTATTGCGTTCTCCACCAATTCTTTGATTACGGAGGCAGGGCGTTGAATTACTTCTCCGGCAGCAATCTGATTAGCTACCGAATCGGGCAACAAACGAATTATATCACTCATCTTAATTAGTCTTCAACATAGTTAGGAATTAAAATACAGACCATTCTCCGGTAACCAAATAGTGCATTATAAAAGCTAGCACTACCAACGCAACAGCTATCGCGCCGTAAGTCAAAGGCTTGCGCTCACTTTCTTTTCTCCTTTTCAAATGTGTAGTTCCATTGATAAACGTACCTCTAATATCTTCCGGCCTCACTTCTTTGGGAGGAAGAATACCCAAATCTCTTTTGGCATCTTCTTCCATCTTATCTAGCTTTTCTTTTCGTTCATCCACATAAATATATTGATGATTGAATCCTCGAGGCTTTCTTATACTAAACATTCCCATCTTATTTCTTCTTTAATAAATTTTGATTAGGCAATGGCGCTGCCCTCCTTGTTGTCTTCTTCAGCACTTGGTCGGCTTTCTTTGCTCGCCAATTAAAAATATCTTCTTTGCTCATAGGACGAATATAATCAAACCATGCAAAGTTATCTAAACGAACCTTGTCGGGTGGTATTTGGTCCAAAGGATAAGCCACTCCGTTCGATTTGGGGCTCATTACTCCCTTATCCATCTTGCGATCATGAATATACATATTCAAAACACTAGTTTCACCATAGTTCATCAAAAGCAAACTGCTATCTTTCTCTTCGGGATAGAAAACGAGCCGTACATTGCCCAACACATCTACCTTATACATCTCGCCTTTATTGAAATAAGCCTTCATCTCTTTACCGGTTATCTGATTATAATGAATAGAATCTTTCATCTCTATCGCCAATGACTGATTGATGATATGTGCCCAATCAATGGTACTATCATTCATATAAACTTTTATCTCCTCACCCAAGAGTTGTTGCTTTTCGTTCCAAAGAATAGGGTCGCGATATAAAGTCATGCAACTGTCTTTAGTCGAATAAACCAACGAATCGCATACTCCTTGCACGTCTGTTCGATAAATCCTCACCTTATGATAAGCACGAGTTTCTTTATACATCGTATCTGTATTCAGATAGAACGTAAGCATTTTGAGTGTGTCAGCGTGCATAAAGAGACTGTCACCTTGCGAATAGTCTATTGCCACAGCTCGTTTAGTTGCTAAAGCATTTTCGTTCAACTCATCATAGTAACAATAATCGCCTGTAAGCATATTCTTGTTTATCGTATCGGTCATCACCACATTATCGAAAGCTTCTCCATAACCTTTTGCACGATCGTAGTATAGACTGTCTCCTACCAACTTCTTACCCTCGTTAGTCAGCACGGAACGATTAAGTAATTCGGCTTGTTCGGTGTTCGTATTGTAGAATCCAAGTTCCGAATAGATATGATTTTTATCACTCACAATATTAGACGGACCCACGATATTCGCTATTTTGGTGGCTGTACTGTATTTTAGTGTATCGGAAGTAAGCGTAAACTGCGAGTTCACTAATTTTACGTCATGATTGAATACCGATATTTTAGTAGCGGGGCTATATTCTCCCCAATCGGAAGTAAGCACATTCTCTTCGTCCATCAATGTTCCACCTTCAAAGTAATAGCCTAAATTATAAAGACGGTCGTAATTTAAACTATCGGTGAGTAAGGTTGTATTTTTATTTTCCATGCGAACATGTTCACGCACCATTGCCAATTGAGTGTTGCCATCGTAATAGAGATAGTCGCCATAAAGGAATAAAGTGTCTCCTTGGTTCATCTTTACATTGCTAAAAGCCTCCAACGAATTGGTCTTTTCAAAGAAATAAGCACTGTCACAATACATATACACGCTATCGTGACGAAAGATAACAGAACCTTCCACTATCTGCGCATCCGGATTAATAGCCTTATCGTAACGTAACACATCGGAATGGAGCAAGTAAACTTTCGATTTTGCAGGTTTCTTTTGAGGCTTTGTGGCAGCAGGTTTCACTTGTGCTATTAAACAAATACCGAACAGGCATAGAATTCCAAATAGGAATATTCTATGCCTGTTCAAGAGAACTTGTTTCCTTTTTATTTTCAGCATAAATTTCTTCTAGGGTATTATCGATTTATTTTATCCAACCCGGATATTTAAAATCACACTTCTTCCAATTATCATTGATACGCACGTAAGTATGTTGTTGCTTATTAAGTATCCACTCATGCAATTTGGCTTCTTTACGTTTACCCACTAACATATCTTTCATACTCTGATAGTCATCTTTGATGGTTGCTTTGTGTCCGTTAATCTTAGATTTTAATTTGATTATCGCACAAATTTCTTTCCCTTTTGCTTCATCGGTATAAGAAAATGCTTTCGATACTTCACCCACATTCATTCCATTCACTACCTTCGCAATATCCTGTGGAAGTTGTTGCATCTCAAATCTCGATGTTCCGGTTTGTTGGTTTGGCATCAATCCGTGGTTGTTTTTAGTATCTTTATCTTGTGAGATATAAGTAGCCGCATCTTCAAAAGTAAACTTACTAATACGGATATCATTAGCTACAGAATCCAACTTTAGCAAAGCTGCGTCTCTATCTTTATCGTCCACTCTCGGTTTAAGAAGTATGTGACGGGTATTGATACGGTCACCACGCTTATCTATTAACTGAATGATGTGGAAACCAAACTCCGACTCTACTATCTTAGAAACTTTCTTGGGGTCTTGAAGATTAAAAGCTACGTTCGCATATTCAGGTACTAGCTGTCCTCTACCCATGAAACCTAATTCTCCTCCTTGACGGGCTGTTCCTCTATCTTCGGAATAAAGTAAAGCTATAGTGGAGAATTGTAATTCGCCTTTATTGACCTGCTCGGTAAAATCGCGAAGTTGTTTCTTTACTCTTTCTGTTTCTTCAATAGGAATCTTCGGTTGCATGGTGATTATCTGCACCTCTACCTGAGTAGGGATAAACGGTACACTGTCCGAAGGCAGTCCCTTAAAATATTCACGAACTTCCGAAGGGGTCACTTTCACATCGCCTACAATCTTTTCTTGCATCTTTTGCACCGTCAATCCATCACGGATATTTTCTCGCAATTGTTCGCGTATTTGAGTAGATGTCTTATTAAAATATTCTTCCATCTTTTCTTTTGAACCGATTTGCTGAATATAAAAATTTGTCTGTTGTTCCACTCTTTGCAACACTTCCGATTCTGAGGCTGTCACACTATCAATAGCAGCTTGGTGCATAAACAACTTTTGAACAGCAAGTTCCTCGGGTATCACGCAATAAGGGTCTCCATCCAATTTCTGTCCTTCATATTGTGCGCGGATGCGTTCTTCTTCTATATCTGATTTAAGAATAGCTTCATCACCTACCACCCACACAACTTCGTCTATCACGTTGTCTTGAGCATATGCCACTTTGCCTATGCAAAGAAAGAGCGACAGCACAACAAATATTCTAAAGTTCAATAATTTATTCATTCTATGATTTTAATAATATATAATTTTGTCTCTGTCTACTGCCTCTTTGTATAAATCTTCTTTTACTCCTCGCATAAACTCCACTCGTTTGAGATTGATCAACATATCTTTAATCTCACCTTGAGCAAATTCCAAAGGTTTCATTTGACCGGCTCCAAGATAATCATCTATGTTCAAAAAGTAGTAAAAGGCGGTATCTTTCATTTCTACTTGTCTGTTCCTATCTAAATAACTTTCGGGAGAAGAACCTTTCAGGGGTATCTTATCGATAATCTCAGACAATGGCACCCATTTATCATAAAAATATTCGTAACTCACCGCATTTTGCAAACTATACTTCTCCAATTTGTCTATTATCTCCGGTGTACGCCTCTTATACCAACTGCGCACCTTGTTCACTCCGGAAGCTAACAAAGGTACTTTAATAAAAAGTCCCTTTACCAACGGCTGTTCTACGATAAACAGTTTCTTGTTCTCTTCGTAATAGTCACTTATCTCTTTCTCTGTTATCTCTCCCTCCAACTGCTGTTCTATCAACTTCTGTTGATAAGAGTGCATTATCAATGCTTTTCGATAGTTCTCTACCAACTCATCTATATTTGCATTATCGGGAACATTACTCTCTGCCTTATGATAGAGCAAAACGCTTTCTACCCAATCTTTGATATAATGCGTAGCAAAGAGTAAACTATCATCCTTCGACTGATTAGGAGGAAGCACGGCTTGCATATCTTCTCGATAAAGATATTCCCCGGATACTTCCACTAAGGGTGTTTTACCTTTATGGTCTTTCTCCTCACCACACCCGGCAAAGAGACAAAGAGAAAAAAGGAAAAACCCAACCATTCTCATACGCTTCTACAAATTCAAAATAGTAAACTTAAAAACTGTGAGCGAAGATACTGTAATAATCATTCTTTTCAGTGATTATTAACTGTTTTTAAAACCTCTTGGTTTATTTCAACTTTATATTTTCCTCGTAACTCCTTAATCCAAACACTTTCGAGGAAGTTTTGATAATCGGCGGTCACCGGACCACGCACATCTTTGTAGCTCTCAGGACCTTTCTTTAGTTTCTTGCCTAGTGTGCTTGTATATGGATATTCGGCTAAAGGTTCGTAGCTTCCTGCCTTAAACACTAACTTATCCACATATTTATTATCGCCTTTTGCATAAAGTCCTTTTTCTACTTTCACCACCGATACCGAATCATTGTTAAAGGCTTTGCGAATCACGTTCGACCATTCTTCTATCGGGCTCTTTTTTGTCAGCTTCTTTGCTTGTTTAGCGATACCGGCGTCTTTACTATGAAGAATTATTCCTTTGAAACGTGGAGTTTTCCAAGCATAATCCGATTTGTTTTCTTTAAAGAACTTAGCCAAACCTTCCTCATCTTTGGAGGCTTTTTCCCAAACCAAACGATTGCTAATTTCGAACAATAAGATACCATCTCTGTACTCTTGCATCAAATGTCCGAAATCCGGATATTTGTTTTCTAACTGACCGTCTTCGTACGCAAGAATAATTTTATCGGAATAGGCTGTCAATGCGTCATCTAAATCGGATGGACGATTAGCTTTCAAATATTCGGCAAAATCACTTTGGGCATAAGCCTTACCATTTAAAGTCAGTAATGTTTTGTTCAAAGGGGCTGCTGCTACCATAAAAAGAGAATCGCCCAAAGCATTCTTTTGAGCCAAGTTGGCAAATTCGTTATAAGCCGACCGTTCTACCGAGTAGTTATATTCTTTCTTTAAACGAGCTATCAAGGAGTCTGTTCCTTCGTTACCTTTACCCATACGAGAAAGACGACGCAGAATCTCATCTTTCTTTTCGGCAAACGGTTCTATATCCTTATGGTCTATTAACTTCACAATATGCATACCTGCCACCGAACGGAATGGTTTAGAATATTCGCCTTTCTTCAAAGAGAAAGCAACATCCTCAAACTCTTTTACTGTCTGCAACGGACCTATCCAAGGAAGTTCGCCTCCTCTGGATGCCGTACTTTTATCGTCAGACAATGATTTTGCCAATTCAGCAAAATCAGCCCCACCTTTAAGAGCGGTGTACGCAGAATCTAATTTCATCGTCATCTCTTGTTCTACTTCTTTCGAAGCATCTTGAGGAATATATTTAAAGATGTGGGCAACTAACACCTTACCTATATCAGCACGGCGATTGTTTACCTTTATCACATGATATCCAAAATCTGAACGAACAGGTTCGCTCACTTCACCAACCTTTAATCCGTAAGCAGCTACTTCAAAAGGATACACCATTTGCATAGCAGTGAAGAATCCAAGATGACCTCCATTTTGCTTTGCCGATGGGTCTTCCGACATCTCGCGTGCCACCTTACCAAAATCTTCGCCTTTCAATATACGTTTGCGAGCTTTCATTGCTTTGTCATAAGCGGCTCTTTCTGCTGCGTCCGAAGCATCTTGCTTAACCATAATTAAAATGTGCGAAGCATCAACGTTTTCTTTCAAACGATTATACACTTCCATGGCATTCGCTTCGTTCACCGTGTCGTCTGTAAGATACGATTTAGTTAACTGTTTGCGATAACCCAAAAATTCATCTCTAAAGGCTTGGGTAGTATCTATTCCTGCTTCTTGCGCAGCAACTACTTTGAGCTTAAAGTTAACAAACAAGTCGACATATTCATCAAGCGTTTTCTTGTCCAACTCATTGTTTGAATTATTCTTGTTGTAAATGTACTCAAACTCCGAACGGGTAACATCTTTATTGTTTATCCGCATCATTACGGGGTCTTGTTGTTGTGCAAACGCACAGATGCTCAAAGTTAAAGTGGCAAATAAAATAAGATTTCTTTTCATTGCTATTATTTAATTAAATTCAAATTTAAGAATGTAATAAGGTCATGTTAGAATTCAACGGCGAAAATAAACAAAAATTGCCTATTTTCGGTCAAATAAATTCGTTTTCTTTTGATAGTATTACTCTAAGGTAAAGAAGACTTCACACAAAAAAACATCTCCACCCTTAAGTAGAGACGCTTTCTTGTATGATATTCTATTCTAATTTATTACTTTATCACTCTTCTTACTATCGATTCCGATTTGTTACTAATCTTCACTAAATAAGAAGCTGTGGATAGCTGAACAGAAGATAACACCTCGCTATTCGATTGAACAACGGCCTTAGCTATCTCTGCTCCGGCAATATCATAAACTTCTATCAAACTACCTATCTCTGCACCTTCTACCACAAGATAACCTTCCTTATTTACATAGGTGATTAAATTGTCGGAAGATGAATTGTGAATACCCGAAGAAGCAGTAAACTCTGCTTCAATAACTATATTACTAAAAATATCTACATCGAGCGCATTAGCCATCACATCCATCAACCAATCTTCGCCATTAATGAGCAGCTTGGCAAGACTTGTTCCTTGAGTAGAAGAAAAAGCCAAATGCAATAATCCTCCATAAGGTATCTCATCACCACTATTCAGAGGGGTTGTTCCTCCAGCCAACGTAACAAGCATTTGACCATATTGTGGAGTATTATAGGTTAAAATATACTTTTCGCTTTCAAAAACAACAGCCAACGTGGTAGCTTCATTGATGGTCAGCGTAAACGGACTAGTAGCTGTATGCAGTTTCCCATTTAAGGTTATACTCTTTATTTTATGTTGGTCGGCAGGCGTTACAGTAACAGTTACTACGCTACCTTTTGCTAATAAATCTCCGCTAGCAACAGCGGTAGCTCCGGCATCAACCACAGCAACTCTTCCCTTAGTCGCGTCGAAAGTATAATCGAACGTATAGGCTTCTTCAAATTCTACGCTAACAACATTAGTGGCTGTTACTCTAAACGTAGTTCCGGAAATAGCTCCGTTTACTTTTATAGTCTTAATTTTATAACCCGGAGCAGGGGTAGCATCTACTGTCAATGCAGTACCGAGGAGTACCGATTCTCCCGAAGTGATAGCCATAGCACCATTTTTTACCGTAAAAGTACCGCCCACTGAAGGTTGCGTAAAAGTGACCGGATATTTCTTTGCAGAAGCTATATTAATAGTAAAATCGAGCATGGTACCTTGATTCTTTGCCATTTCAGCATCTCCACAAGGGTCTATACTATTCCAATCTACATTAAATCGCACTCTTGTGTTGCCGGTTTTCGCATCGGCAGGAATGGTAAACGAGGGGAGTACATCCGGACAATAGTCACCATCATTCTTGTGATCTACATTATTTCTTCTATCCACACCTTTACTATCTTTACCTTGATAATAAGAATAAGAAACTAGTTCGTCTGCATCAAACCTTCCATTTTGATTATAATCAATATAAACATAGAAGTGCATCCATGATAGATCATATTTTGTTAAAAAGAAAGTGAGTTCATCACCCGGAGTTGCATTCAATACATCTCCCATTTTACTCACATAGACTTCACTCTGGCTGTTCTGATTAGGATTAGTAACAACAAAGAATTGTGAATCTCCACCAAGCGTAGCTCCTTTAACCTCTATACTGCGGATAACCCGGTGTTCTTTACTACCTATTGCTCTCTTCCCTTCCCATTGACAATATCCACTATTCGATTTTATAGTGTAAGTAGCAGAAACAACGGCACTATTTGCCATTCCTGCTTTTACGGCTATCGCTCTTATCATAGTGGTCTCCGTAATAAGCACTGAACCACCATAAAGAATAGAGGTTGCAGTAGGGATAGAACCATCTATGGTATAACGTATTTCTGCACCCGTAGTAGTAGTAGACAGCGAAATATTTTGTGCTGTATCATAAATACCGGTAGGCTGGGTAAATATAGGGGCTACTACTGCTTGAATTGCTCCTGAAGCATAGTAATCATCTGTCCCATTAGATAGCCATTTTAAAGAGAAATTACTATAATACAATGAATAAAGGCCATTAGCGGGCTGTTCTTCCACATAAGCGCCAATAGTGCCATCATTGAGTATACAAAGAGACGAATAGTCTGCCCCTGTTGGACAGATTGTCTTTTTAATAGGCCAAGTAGCTCCTTCATCATAGCTTATAAATACAGATACATTTTGACGAATATTTGCGTCATTGGGCAAACTATGTAAGAGACGATCTTTTTCAAATCCTTTCTTGGTAGATGTATATCTAATAATATCTCCATTACAAGCAGGGGTTATCAAATCGTTTTGAGGGTATGCTTCTCCCCATGTTTCTCCATTGTCGGTAGACTTATTGAACCAACGTTTACCTTTTTGTCTAATACTCATCAAAATAGTGCCATCATTGAGTTCCACTACTTTTGCTTCGTCTCCTTTTGTTTTTGCCGGTCCCGATACGTTCCAAGTTACCCCATTATCATCGGAATAGAATACATGATTAGTAAGAGCGAAAACACTTGTTTCTTTCACGGCGGCAACGAACATGATGCGACCATTACTTGTCAACAATCCACTACCTGATCCACAAAAAGAACCACACCATCTTTTTCTTATCGGATCGGTACAACCGTCTCCGTATAATTGATTCGTTATATCAATAGGAGCAGTCCAAGTAACTCCATTATCTGCACTTTTACAGATATAAGTTCTAATTAGATCATAAGGAGTAGATGCCCCCAAGCCATTGTCACCTACGAATATACATATAATTCCATTAGGCTCATTTGTGCGTGCCAAAGCTGCGTCTCCATATCCATGAGCATCACTTGTTCCTTGTGCTATGGTTTGGTCAGCAAGCCATGTTTTACCGCCATCTTTACTTCTTTTTATCACAACGTCAATATTACTTGGTAGGTCATTTCCTCTACCCTTACGTTTGTCGGTTACAATAACTAAATCGCCATTAGCTGCAGTTATAATACCCGGAATACGAGGAGTAAAAAAGCCCGGGTCTCCATGATCGTACAATAGTTTATGTGCCAACAAAATAGTACGAGCACCGGAAACACCACCATTGGCATACCAATTGTAAGTTTCTTCAGCTGTTGTTATTGACACTAGCTCAGCATCTAACTGATTGCCTTCTACGGCAGCGTCAGCAACATCATAGGTTATCCATAAATAATTTACGCCGCCGGCTAACTTCTTTCCTGCAAGGTCGCAAGTTAGCTCACCTGTAGCAGGAGTTGCAATGGTACCCAATAGAGTTGCATTTTCCGGGAATCTGGAATCAAATTTATTTGTTCTACCTGTTGAATAGATTTTAATGTTTTTCACATCGCTCACAGCAGTAGTACCGGTCATCCTTAGTTTGAGATTAGTTAAATTAACACCCGTCTGACCACTTACGGTGATTGCTGTGCCTAAGATAACGTCATCCGTATTGCTACGTCCTGTAAAAGAAGTATTTTGAGTTACGGGAGCCGCAGAGATTGTTCCACCTGCCTGTTCTACCGGGTAACCTACTAATGTACCATTATGTCCTTTCCCACTTATATCGGGAACAGTAGTGCCTGTTATATTCTTAAAATCATAAGCAGCAACCAAACCTGTTGTTGCAGGAGTTGCAGCTGTCATATCTGCCGCAACCTCAGCTGCTGTCAATGCTTTCTTCCAGAAACGTACGTTGGCAATTTCTCCATTAAAAAATTGAGAGAATTTAGTAAGACCATCGTGAGTACAGCCAAGCAATACATCATAAGCGTTATCAACTTTCCAACCGGTAAAATCCCTACCGCTTATTTTGTGTTTATCAGACATTGCACCATCCTGATATAGATTGATATCACCTTTTCCGCCATCGGCAGTTCTATCAATAACCATGCAAAGATGATACCATGTACCGGTCGATGCAGGCTTTCCAATCCAATCAGACATCATGTTATTCGTGGACCCACCATTGACAACCGTGGTACTAACTACATTGTTTGCAAAATAATGATTAGGTGAACCACCATCTCCTATCCAAAGTTCATACGTTGCGTTGTTAATTGGGTCAATAAACTGATACTCGAAATTACGTTTCGACAGAATACGCTTACCCATATTAAATGCAGATACTTTCACCCAGCAACTAACAGTAAAGCTCTCGTTTGCTGCAATATTCAAATCGGCATGACTAGTAATCTTCACATACTGATCTCTCCCATTAAACACTTGCCCATTTGTTCCGCTAGGAGGATTCCCTGCAAAAGAATTCACTACAAATAAGCTTAAAAAAGCTAGAATAAATACTCCAACATACTTCTTCATACACTTTGTTTTGTTACAAAAGATTTTCGGAACAACTATTGAGTTAAAGCTGTTCTATTATCTTTTAGATTTAATATATATTTATTTTTATCACTTTAAAAGTCTTAGATGTAAAATAAGGTTACGCCAAAATTCAGCGACAAATATAGACAAAAATTGTTTATATTCAATCAAATAGCCTCTTTTTTTTAAAGAGCGAGTGCCAATCATGAATCAAACGAAGGATATTTTATATAAACAAAGCGTCTCTACCGCTAAGTGGAGACGCTTTGTTAATTATATTCTAGTTGAATTTATTACTTTATCACTCTTCTTACTATCGATTCCGATTTGTTACTAATCTTCACTAAATAAGAAGCTGTGGATAGCTGAACAGAAGATAACACTTCGCTATTCGATTGAACAACGGCCTTAGCTATCTCTGCTCCGGCAATATCATAAACTTCTATCAAACTACCTATCTCTGCACCTTCTACCACAAGATAACCTTCCTTATTTACATAGGTGATTAAATTGTCGGAAGATGAATTGTGAATACCCGAAGGAGCAGTAAACTCTGCTTCAATAACTATATTACTAAAAATATCTACATCGAACATATTTTCATACACATTAGCAAGTTCATCGGTGCCATTAACTAATAATTTAGCAAGACTTGCTCCCTGAGTAGAAGAGAATGTTAATGTTAAATAACTAGCATAAGGTATGGTGACACCACTATTCAGAGGGGTTGTTCCTCCATCCAACGTAACAAGCATTTGACCATATTTTGGAGTATTATAGGTTAAAGTGTAGGTTTCACCTTCAAAAACAACAGCCAACGTGGTAGCTTCATTGATGGTTAGCGTAAATGGGCTAGTAGCTGTATGCGGTTGCCCGTTTAAAGTCATGCTCTTTATAGTAAATCTCGGATTAGGCGTAACAGTAACAGTCACTACGCTACCTTCTGCTAATAAATCTCCGCTAGCAACAGCGGAAGCTCCGGCAACCACAGTAACTTTTCCCTTAGTCGAGTCGAAAGTATAATCGAACTTAAAGGCTTTTTCAAATTCTACGCTAACAACATTAGTGGCTGTTACTTTAAACGTAGTCCCGGAAATAGCAACATTATTAACTTTTATAGTCTTAACCTTATAGCCCGTAGCAGGAACAGCATCTACTGTCAAGGTAGCACCCTCTGCTACTTCTGCTCCCGAAGTGATAGCCGTAGCACCATTTTTTACCGTAAAAGTACCGCCCACTGAAGGTTGCGTAAAAGTGACCGGATATTTCTTTGCAGAAGCAATATCAATCATAAAATCGAGCATAGTACCCTTTTCTATTCCCATATCAGCATATCCACAAGGATTTATATCATTCCAACCTGCTATGAATCTGATTCTTGTTGCACCGGTCAGTGCTGTGGTCGGGATAGTAAATACAGGAAGTGCATCCGGACAATAATCATTTGTAAGGTGACTAACACCTTTGCTATCTAGCCCCGGTTCTGCATTTTTACCGGTAGCATTGTAATAAGTATAAGACACTGCTTCATCAGCATCAAACACATTATTGTGGTCGTAATCAATAAAAAGATAGAAATGCATCCATGCAATAGCATCTTTTGTTAATGCAAAAGTAAGATTATCACCTTGAGTCGCATACAATGTTCTAGCTGTTGCATCTACATAGGTATTAGGCTGGTTATTCGCTTGAGGATTCGCAAGAGAAAAAGTTCTTGCCTCTCCACCAACAGTAGCTCCTGTTACATCTATTTTGGTGATAATTCTCTTATCGCCAATACTTCCACCTCCTCTACGCACATCTTTTTTACAATATTCACTGATAGCTCCTATGGTATAAGCGGCAGAAGCTACTGTACTATTTCCCATACTTGCTTTCACAGCGATTGCTTTTATTGTAGTGTTTGCACTAACAGCAATAGGAGCAGTATACTCAGTAGAACTTATAGTAGGTTCGCTACCGTTTGTGGTATAATATATCTTTGCCTCTGCAGTAGCAGAAGTCAATGTAACAGTTTGTGCAGTAGTATAATGACCGGCAGCCGGTGAGAAAGTAGGTGTAGCAGCTACAGGTCCTTGTGCTGTATAACCTACTAATGTACCGGTATGATTATGTCCACTTATGTCGGGAACATCAAATCCTAACATATTCTTAAAATCATAAGCAGCAACCAAACCTGCTGTTGTGCTACTTACCGTAGTAGTCATATCTGTATTAACCTCAGTTGTATTCAATGCTTTCTTATAGAAACGTACGTCGGCAATTTCTCCACGAAAGAATTGAGAGAAATTAGTAAGACCATCGTGAGTACAGCCAAGCAATACATCATAAGCGTCATCAACTTTCCAACCGGTAAAATCTCTACCGGCCGCTTTATGATTAGCAGACATTACACCATCCTGATATAGATTGATATCACCTTTTCCGCCGTCAGCAGCTCTATCAATAACCATGCAGAGATGATACCATGTACCGGTCGATGCAGGCAGACCAATCCAATCAGACATCATGTTATTTGTGGTTCCACCATTGACAACCGTGGTACTAACTACATTGTTCGCAAAATAATGATTAGGTTGAGAGCCATTTCCTGTCCAAAGTTCATACGTTGCGTTGTTAGTGGGGTCAATAAAGTGATCCGCGAAGTTACGCTTCGACAGAATACGCGGTCCCATCCCACTAAATGCAGATACTTTCACCCAGCAACTAACAGTAAAGCTCTCGGTTGCTGCAATATTCAAATCGGCATGACTAGCAATCTTTACATGCTGATTGGTTCCATTAAATGTTAAACCTGTTGTTCCGCTAGGAGGATTCCCCGCAAAAGAATTCACTACAAATAAGCTTAAAAAAGCTAGAATAAATACTCCAACATACTTTTTCATACACTTTGTTTTGTTACGAAAGATTTCTAAACAGCTAATTAGTTAAAATCATTCAGCAATCTTTCAAGTTTAATATTACTTTATTTTTAATTATTTCAAAAGTCTTAAGCACCTTTTTCATATCCTTTTGGCTATAATGGATAAGTACCTGCATTAGCAAAAAACATAGCTAATATTTAGCGACAAAAGTAAACAATATTTGTTTATATTCAACTCAATAGCTTCTTTTTTTTAAAAGAGCAAATATCAACAATCAATAAAGTAAAGAGACTTCATATAAAAAAAACGCCTCCACCGCTAAGTGAAGACGCTTTCTTGATAATATTCTATTCGAATTTATTACTCTATTTTTTAATCACCTTAAGAGTCTTGAGCACTTTATCATTCTCTTTTATAGCAATGAAATAAGTGCCTGCGCCACCATCGATAGCTATTCTAACAAACTCACCTGCATTAGCAATTATTGTTTGAGTTGAAACAAGTTGTCCTGCAATATTATGAACTTCCACTAGGTAAGAACCGCTAGCCACAAATTCCACATTCACCTCATTTTCAAAAGGATTTGGGTAAGCGCTGTAAGCACCGGCTTTGTCATTATCAATACCGGCAGATTCTCCGATCACTTTTACATATTGGAAAGTCTTTTTATCCGTTCCCCAACCATTAGCTAGAGTTAAAGTAGCCTCATACGTACCGCCTTTTGCATAGCTTGCCACAACATCTCCTGAAGTCGTAGTATTACTTGGTGCACGTGTAATGGTAGCATCAGAACCCAATTTCCAATTAGGAAGAGTTTCTATCTTATAATTTGTTCCGGCAATAAATGGAGCACCGGGACCATAACCGGGAGCTTGAGCTATATAGCTATTTTTACCCTCACCCTCATTTTTCAGTACCACAACAGCAGCTTTCAAACTAGTCTCTTTACCGGTACTCAATAAATAATTGTCTTTATTGGCTTCGGTTTCAAAATCCCAATATCCCGCCAATCCGTCAGGAATAGTAATCTGATGTTTCATGGAATTTCGTACTCCCTCAAGATCTAATGCTTTTTTATAGATTTGAACTTCGTCTACATATCCATCTAAAGCGGCACGACCGAAAGCCGGACCTCCAATCATAATATCATTGGAATTCTTCCATGTGTAAATATCATTGAATATAGCGGACTGACCTATTCTTTTTCCATTAGCATAGATGGTAATTTGACGACCACCCTGATAACCAATAACAAGTGCAATATGAGTCCATTGATTAGGAAGGAATACAAAGTCTTTAACGTCTAAGCGTGTTCCTTCATTACCCGTTCTACGAATAGAAAGTCCATAAGAACCATCACGACCAATTTCACTCCATACATATCCCCAATCAGAAGCCGGCCAACCATCTTCTCTTGTTCTAATATTCAATAATTGAGTTCCATCCGATTGATGATTAAATCTCTCCGGTTTAAACCAGAAACAGATAGAGAATGGAGATTGCCCCGTTAGATTAAATTGATCTGCAGCAGCAGAGAAAGCATATTCCGGAAGTCTTAAAGCACGAGATACTACACCATCCGCTGCTCTTCCAAGATACGAATAAGTAACATTTGTACCCGCTTGCACTTCTATTGCTGAGGCGCTGTTATTTGCTTTCAATTCTTTTATTTGGGGGAGAGCACCTACCTCATCACCGGAAATTTGTACAAAACCACGATAAATTTCTGTGGTATCATTTTTTCCTACTCTAGAATAATTTACAGCCAAATCATAAAGTCCCACATTCGGAAGAGTAGTTGTAATACTCACACCTCCGCTTGTTGGTGCTGAAACACTAGCCCCGGAATTTGACTGTAAAAATTGCCATGAGTTTGCCGGATTATGAGTAGGGTCAATAAATTTGACGGTAAATTCCTCTCCGGCTTTAATCACCACTTTATCTATTTCGATACCTTCCACAATAGTATTTTTAGGAAGAGTTTCGTAAGCGCTCCAAGTAATAGCCGATTCTGAATTACCATCTAGACTTACTGCCTGAACTCCCATCCTAATTCTGTTAGTACCATTAACATTACGAGGTGCTTGCACTACATAAGCTGCCCATGAAGTGGTAGCAGTACACATAACTTCTTTTTCACCTTCTTGTTGAATATATATTTTATAATACCAAGTAGCTACATCTGCGTTATAAACAGGTTCTCCCGCTGCAACAGTATTTGGCATCTTATAATAAACCTTGAAGTCTATACCTTTATAATTAGTATCCAATAAGGTAGTTTTAGTGATAACAGGCGATACAGGAGTTGCTGCGGTACCACGAGTCAAAGATACTTCTCCAATCAATATTTTAAAATCCGAAGAGGTATTCATAAACTTCAAAGCCATCATAGCCATTGTCTTATTAGCCAATTTCAAACTAGCCCCGCTGCTACCAACTCTGATTAATTTAGTTTGCCAATCCGGCTTTGTATCCAAAGCCCAAGTTCTTGGACTAACTTCTGCTGTTTCTGCTCCTTCTGCCGAACATGTCCATGTCATACTACCCGAACCGCTGACTACTTTGTAGCGAATAAGTAATTCGTCTGCTGCTTGTAAAGCATATTTAGTCTTAAACAAATGCAAATATTCAAGATCGGTCTCTCCTTCTATGGCAAGACATGAACCTCCAAACCAAGCATCGTCCCAAGTAAATTCAGCTTTTAAACCTTTAGTGGGAACATCAGCGGCACTACGTCCCATGAATTTACTGGTAAACCACCAACGCCAAGTTGGCAAATAATCTTGTATACCAATGTTGTACCATTCGTTAGAGAAAGTTCTTTCTCCTTTTACATTGAAAAATTGACCGTTACCAAGATTAAAATAGGTAACAAAAGGTTCATTAGCCAAATTAGTTGACTGTAATGGACTGCGTGCAGTGATAAAGCTAGAGAATCCGTGGAAATCAGTAGCATAAGAAGTATGTGCTAATGTACCCTTTACAGGAGGAGTATTTACAGGATTATAAGAAGAACCGGTAAATACATTTTCGCTACACAATTGATATGTTTTTTGCATTGTCACAGGCTCAGCTCCACGTTCACCTCTGTTCTCAAAAATCATATTCATGTTATGAGCACCCCAAATACCTACAGAAATATCATAATTAGCCAAAGCGCCCCAGTCGGCATAACCTCTACCTTGGAAATCCATACCTCCATAGACATCGAAAGAAGATCGACCTAAACTTTGGGCCGTTTGTACGGACGTAGCTAATTGACTTGCGCCCCAATTATAATTCGAAAAATAAGCATTAGAGGCAGGATGACCATTCCAATCAAACCAATCTTTATTGCTATTATTTAAACCATCATTAAAAGACATAGAACCACTATTTCCTACTAATGTATACCAAACATTGTGAAAAGTTGGCCATTTTAGTGCGTCTTTTTTAGCAAAAGTTCCGGAAAAAAGGTTCTTCAAATTGGTAGCACCAATGGAAGACCCAATAGTAAATTCAGAATTATATCCAATGCCATCTATACCATAATGACGCAGAAATTTTAATAATTTATCGGGACCACCATCAATCATCGCTCTCATGTTTTGACCATGTCCTCCATCGTCAGCTGCAAGATTTTTGCCAAAAGGAATAGATGCCAAAGTAGATGTTACTACTCCATTTTTATGGCAAATATCGGCAAAAGCCGCCGGCATACGTATCATAGGAGCCGTCCAGTTTCCGTAAATATCCACATAACTCCACATACTAAAGGCCTCGGAATTAAAGAAATAGGTAGGGATAGCATTCCAACCGGACGCACCGACAGGACACCACCACAACAGTTTTCTTTCACTCTTTAATCCGGGTTTTACTTGAGTCTGAGCATTCGTAAAACGTTCTTTAGGCTTCACACGTGAGATGTAAAATTCTTCATCGTCCTTAGCTTGTCCCGCAGAGTAAAGGGTATGTCCCTCTGTCCAATTTGCGTAAGCAGTGTAAAAAGGCGTTTTGCTGTCATCACTAGCAATGTAATTCGGATGAGACGGAGCTTGCGCAAATGCTACACCGGCAATTAGTACACAAGAACCGAAAAGTAAATGTTTTAATTTTCCCATAATTATTAATTTAAGTTGCAGATTAATATATATAAATATAGTAAGGCATGGCTTTCATGCCTTACTATATCCATGATTTTCTTAGATTTCTAAAGTAGCAGTACCGGTAAATTTCGCCGTTGCTCCTCCTTTTTCCTTTATCGTTAAATTAAAGGTAACCTTAGTAGCTGTTACAGTAATTGTTCCGGATGCCAATGTTTGCGTATTGACTCCATCGGTAACTGTACTGCTTGCTAGAATTTCTTTCCCTACTGTATATACCTTAGTTGCCAATTCTTGAGGCTCATCAGCCTGATAAACAAGCGAGAAAGTATAAGAAGTACCTTTAACTCCTTCCGGAGGATAAACCTCTAACTTCATGCCACCTCCAATTAGGTCTGAATAATATAAATATTGGCTATCTAAGATAATATCTTTAAGAGTAGATGCTTCCACTGTTATTGTTGTTGCACCTGTTGCTGTCTTCTTCGTTTTCGGGTCTACACCATCACCGTCATCGGTAAGTGATACAGAGATAATAGCTTCACCTGCTGATATAGCAGTTACCTTACCCTTATCGTTGACCGTGGCAACGGCCTCATTGCTCGAGCTCCATACCCAACGATCGCCCACTCCAAAATTAGTCTTCAAGGTAGGTTTTAATAGTTTGACTTCTCCAACCGTACATTTTCCTCCGTTTGATAATTCAATAGGCTTAGTGTCCAACAAATTCAATAAAGCGGTAATCTTGCAAGTAGCTTGTTTATCTTTTACCTTTGCCGTAATAGTAACCGTACCGGCTTGCTTAAAGTTGACTTCTCCTGCATTCTCTTTGCTATTATTAACGGTGGCTATATTATCATCAGAAGAAGACCATTTAGCCGGCCAATAAGCCAATATAGAGAATGGATTTACCATGAGCTCCTTGAGTAAAGCAGGATGCGTTGTTACCTTTTGCTCCTCTTTCTTAAACTTTATTTTCTTCACAACAAGGTTGTTCTTATCCAACACAGAAACATTGGCGGTCACTTTTTTTCCTAAAGCTTCGATAACAACGCTGGAATTTCCCTCTTGACCACCGGTCTCTATAAAGACATAAAAAAGATTACTGGAAAAACGCTCCTGACCCTTCACTAACAAGATAGGATCACCGCCCTCAGCTCTCACCTTAAATTCTATTTTCTTTAAATGTGCTTCATCATCCGGATTAGCAAAGAAATGAACTTTAAGAGTATCTTCTCCATCATTGTTTACCTCAAAAGAATAACTTAATTGCTCAAGTATAGGAATAGTTCCCAAACCTAACTCTATGGGTTCAAAAGACAAGTATAAAGCCTGCCCTATATGCACCTTGCATTGCGCAGAAATATCTCCTGCAGTCAGCGTTATAGTTGCAATTTCGTCTACTAACGAAGTTGTTTTAAAAAGAACTCGAGACACTTTTCCCGGATCCAACTTTAATGTAGGGGTAATAAGTCCGGGTTTGTCGGAAGTCACTGTCATATCCGGGAAAAACTTAATCAGCTTTTCACTAATTACAAGATCAATAGAATCTGTACCTACCTGCGGCATATAAATATCACTAATCACAAAAGAAAGAAGTTCATCCTTCACATTCCTTTTTACCGTCGTAATTTTAGCTAACGCATATCGTCCACCGGGTAATTCTCCTTTTACCGTTATTTTAAACACCACCCCATCCTCCGACACAGTAGGTCTAAGAGCTGTTACCACTCCGTTCTTATCGATAGAAGCATAATCTGTGGCGGTTTTTCCTTCGGCATATACTGACCAAGTGGCGGCCTCGCTTCCGCTTAGCCCTCCTCCTTGTACATTCAATTTAAATTGATATTGATCGCCAATAACTATTTCCTTTTCATTGGCATTCATAGAAACAAAAGTAGGCTCATCATCTTTACAACTTGTCAATAAAACATTGACCAGTAATAATGCAAAGAGTATATTTATTGTCTTACTAATTCTCATAGCTTTATATATTTTTTAGAAATTAAAAATTCTTGGGAATAACCACGCCCTCAGGATTACGAGATTCCGTAGGTTTGTCCCAAAACAGACGTGTACCTGCTGTGTTCGCTACTGTTCCATGTGCATCAGGATGTGAGTCCTGTTGTAATGCAGCTTCTATTCCTGCTATGGCTGCTTCATCAGCACTTGTGCCCGATGATTCATAAGGTATTCTACGTATTTGCAGCTCCACATCAAAAGACCCATCAGCCCATGCATGAGTTTTGTCTACGGGGAAAAGACGAGGATAACCGGTTCTACGGAAAGTAGTCCAAGCTTCTGCCGACATAGGGAAAATACCAATGTACTTTTGAGTAATGATTTTCTCCAGTTTTTTCTCATCAGTATCCGTTTCATCCCAAGCTACTCCTATCTTAACACGTCCTTCAATATCGTATTGAGGTTGGTGATAATCTCTAAAATCAACCTCTTCTGCGGCTTCCAAAGTAATATATTCCTCATAGCCGGCAACATTATTTTCTTCAAACGTTTTTTTAATTCCTTGCTCATAAAACGATTGTGCAGTGCCTCCCATATTCCATCCACGTAAGGCGCCTTCAGCTTGACAGAACAATAC
>JAVVPX010000004.1:0-45451 GCA_036655555.1 Bacteroidaceae bacterium
AATATTCCTTCTTATTCTGTAAAACCAGGTCAATTGGTTGGCGTTCGTGAGAGATCTAAATCGTTAGAGGTGATAGGTAATTCACTCGCAGGGTTTAATCATAGTAAATATCCTTGGTTAGAATGGGAGGAAAGTTCTAAAGTTGGTAAACTTTTACACATACCAGAGAGAACAGACATTCCTGAAAACGTAAAAGAACATTTGATCGTAGAATTGTATTCTAAATAATAATTAATTTCATGGCGATATTAGCATTTCAAAAACCTGATAAAGTATTAATGTTGGAGGCGGACTCTAAGTTTGGTAAATTCGAGTTTCGTCCGCTTGAACCCGGTTTTGGTATTACCGTAGGTAATGCTTTACGCCGTATTCTTCTTTCTTCATTGGAAGGTTTTGCTATCACCACTATTAAAATAGATGGAGTTGAGCATGAATTTTCCACTATTCCTGGAGTTAAGGAAGATGTAACTAATATTATTTTGAATCTAAAACAGGTTAGGTTCAAGCAAGTAGTTGAAGAATTCGATAGTGAGAAAGTAAGTATCACAGTTGGAAATTCAACGGAATTTAAGGCAGGTGACATAAGTAAGTATTTGACTGGATTTGAAGTGTTAAATCCTGAATTAGTTATTTGCCATTTAGATTCTAAATCAACAATGCAAATTGATATTACGATTAATAAAGGTCGTGGATATGTTCCTGCTGATGAAAATCGCGAATATTGCACCGATGTTAATGTGATACCAATTGATTCTATTTACACTCCGATTCGTAATGTCAAGTATCTTGTAGAAAACTTCCGTGTTGAACAGAAGACCGACTATGAGAAATTAGTATTTGAGATTACTACGGATGGTTCCATCCACCCAAAGGATGCCTTGAAAGAAGCTGCTAAAATATTGATTTATCACTTCATGTTGTTCTCTGACGAGAAGATAACTCTCGAAAATACAGATGTAGACGGCAATGAGGAATTTGATGAAGAAGTGTTGCACATGCGTCAGTTACTTAAAACCAAACTGGTCGAAATGGATTTATCCGTTCGTGCACTTAACTGTTTGAAAGCTGCTGATGTGGAAACATTAGGAGATTTAGTGCAGTTCAATAAAACTGATCTTCTGAAATTTAGGAACTTTGGAAAGAAATCGCTTACTGAGCTTGATGATTTGCTCGAAAGTCTGAATCTGTCGTTTGGAACCGACATTGCTAAGTATAAATTAGATAAAGAATAAACAATGAGACATAATAAAAAATTCAACCACTTAGGTCGTACTGCTTCTCACAGAGGCGCAATGTTATCAAACATGGCTTGCTCTTTGATTAAGCACAAAAGAATCACTACGACAGTGGCTAAGGCTAAAGCATTGAAGAAATTCATTGAGCCTTTAATTACAAAGTCTAAAGATGACACAACTAATTCACGTCGTGTTGTATTTAGCAACTTGCAAGATAAGATTGCAGTAACTGAATTGTTTAAGGAAATAGCAGTTAAAATAGCTGATCGTCCAGGTGGCTATACTCGTATTATAAAGATAGGTTCACGTTTAGGCGATAATGCTGATATGTGTTTCATCGAACTTGTGGACTATGATGAAAACATGGCTAAGGAAAAGGTAGCTAAGAAAGCTACTCGTACTCGTCGTTCTAAAAAGGCTACAACTGAGGTTGCTACTGAAGCTCCTGCTGCTGTAGTTGAAGGAGGGGAGTCTGTAGAAGAATCTCCAAAAGCTGAATAATCACCGTTTATATATAAGAAAAGGTTATCTTCTCAAAGATAACCTTTTTTTGTGCTATATTGTGTGAGGAATTTAAAGGATGTGTAGTTCCTTCTTTATATGTTCGGCAATTTCTTCCATTAACCATTTAGGAGTAGAAGTGGCTCCGCAAATGCCTATAGATGTTATGTCTTTTAGTAATGTAATTTCTATTTCTTTTGAACTATCTATTAAATGGGAGTTCGAATTTACTTTTTTACATTCACTAAACAGCATTTTACCGTTAGAACTTTTTTTCCCGCTGACAAAGAAAATTAAATCATGTGAAGCTGCAAAAGAACGAATGTTAGGAATACGATTGGCTACCTGCCGACAAATGGTATCGTAATATTCGAAGCTTTTAGAGGGAGAAATATGCTTTTTTATGTAAGCGACAATCTCCCTAAATCCATCTAATGATTTAGTCGTTTGAGAATAGAGGCGAATATCTTTATCGAAGTCGAGTAGTTTAGTTTCTTCCAAACTCTCAATTACGATTGCTTTGTCATTGGTTTGCCCTACAAGACCAAGAACCTCAGCATGACCATTCTTTCCATAGATAACAATTTGTTTTTCGTTTTTTCCTATTTTCGTTTGTTCTAGCTTGATTTGTCGCTGAAGTTTAAGAACTACCGGGCATGTAGCATCTATAATTTCTATATTGTTTTTTTTTGCAATGTCGTACGTCTCGGGAGGTTCTCCATGCGCTCTGAGAAGAACTTTAACATGGTGTAACTGTTTGAATTCTTCGTGGTTGATAGTGACTAACCCCATTCCTTTGAGACGCTCTACTTCTTTGCTATTATGTACAATATCGCCTAAACAATAAAGTATTTTTCTCTTGGACAATTCTTCCTCCGCCTTGTTAATGGCAGTAACTACGCCAAAACAAAAGCCAGACCCACTATCTATTTCAACTTTTATCATTGTAAGTGACTATTTAGCTATTGCTTTTTGGTACTGTTCCATTAACCATTGTTTTTGTTCTGCTATAGTTAAATTAGTGTTGTCTAGTAAAAGAGCATCGCTTGCTTTTCGAAGTGGACTAACATCTCTGTTTTGATCGATATAATCGCGTTGCTTTACATTCTCGAGAATACATTCAAAATCGGATTCTTGTCCTTTACTTTTTAGCTCATCAAATCTTCTTTGTGCACGAACTTCTGCGCTTGCGGTTACAAAAATTTTAAGCTCTGCATTAGGAAAAACAGTTGTACCAATATCTCTACCGTCCATTACAATTCCTTTTTTGCATCCCATTTGTTGTTGTAAACTAACCATAGCTTTGCGAACGAAACTTAAGGTACTAATGGGACTGACTTTAGAAGAAACTTCCATTGTTCTTATTTTACTTTCTACATTTATATTGTTCAAGTAAGTTATAGGTCGGAGGGTTTTAGAATCTAAACGAAAAGAAATATGAATATTCGGCATTTGTAACTCAAGTGCAGCTTCGTCTATTTTATCATTTACGAATAAATTATTTTCTATGGCAAAAAGAGTGATAGCCCGATACATTGCGCCACTATCAATATAGATATAACCTATTTCATGAGCCAAGTCTTTTGCCATTGTGCTTTTTCCGCACGAAGAGAAACCATCGATGGCTATTGTTATATTTTTCATTTTTATACCTTATTATAGTTGTTACAAAGCCATTGATAAATTGAATAGTAGGGATGAACTCGAGGTATGATATTTAGCAAATGAAGCACCTACTTTTATTTGTTTTATTTGTATTCCGGCTCCTAATGTTAGTCCTGCCCAATGTGTTGATTCCGCTATTTTCATTTCATTTCCTCTGCGACAATTATATCCTAATGCAACATATAAGTTTTCGGTAGGGACAAAGTCTAATCCTAAAACAAAATGGTTTAGTAGAATTATTCCAAAATTATTTTTTTTGCCTTTCTTTATGTCGTAAGGAGACGATTTCCAATTAGTAAGTCCAGGCATTGTTATTGATAATCTAAAAGGAGCATGAGCTAACCTTTTTGTGAAACCAATTAAAACATCAATTGGTAGCTTTTCGTGTTTTTGGTCAAAAGCAACTAATTGTCCCCCTAAATTTCGTGCGACAAACGAAAATGAAAAATCGGCATTTTGATTGTAGTAATTAAGCCCGAGGTCTACTCCAAGTGCAAAAGAAGAATATTTATCGTAATTAGAATATATTGCTTTTGCAGTGACTCCACCGCTCCAATAATCACTTAAGTTATAACTATAAACACCTGTAAAAACCATATCTTTGGCAGAGAACTCTCCTAATTCATTATCTTCTACATCCCGTTCGCTTATTTTTCCATAATTTACTAATTGAGCCGTTACTGCCCAAGAAGAACGCTCTCTTATTGTTTTAGAAAAGGCTGCACTATAAACTCCTACTCCATCTAAATAATTCATGTAATTAAGGTTTATTGTTTTGTCTGTAACAGACGATAAAAGAGCTGGATTTTGAGAAGCCAAAGTAATATCATCGTCTATCAACGAAATATTGTCGCCACCTAAAGCTGCAGCATGAGAAGAAATGGGTAACTTAAGAAAGTTAAAGACACTTGTCCCATCTTGTGCATAAATATGTGGAAATAAAAAAGACGAAAGTACGATTAGCAAAACTTTTTTCATTAAATTTTAAAATTTGTGGTCAAAGATACAGCTTATTTAAAATATCTAAGTTAAATTTGTCGCTCAATTTACATTATTCAGTATCTAATGTTGGTATAAGAACGAGAAATATACTTTTTTAGGGTGCTGAAAGGATTAAAAATATTAAAATGAAATTTTTTTGTAGCAAAAAAGCTATTGAAAAGGAAATCAATATAAAAAAATGTGCTACATTTGTCGGGAATGAGAAACATATAAATTTATACTATAATTATGGAAGTTAAAAAATCACCAAAAGCAGACTTAGAAGGAAATAGAGGAATGTGGCTGCTTGTAGGCTATGTGATGGTACTTGCTCTTCTGTTCGTTGCATTCGAATGGACGCAGCGAGATGTAAAAGTGTCAAGTGACCAAGGAGTTGCAGACTTAGTTTTTGAAGAAGAAATTATTCCAATCACACAACAAGAAGAAATTCAAGCTCCTCCTCCCCCCGAAGCTCCTTCTGTGGCAGAAGTACTGACTATTGTAAAGGATGATGCTAAAGTAGAAGAAACTAATCTTGCTACAACAGAAGAAACAGGTAAGGCTGTTGCTGTAAAGTATGTACCTGTTGCTGTGGAAGAACCGGAACCGGAAGAACAAACTATTTTCCAAGTAGTAGAAAATATGCCCGAATTTCCTGGTGGTCAAGCAGCTTTACTTGGCTTTTTAGGAAAGAATATTAAATATCCAACTATTGCTCAAGAGAATGGAGTACAAGGAAGGGTTATCGTTCAGTTCGTAGTAAATAAAGATGGTTCAGTAGTTGACCCCGTTGTTGTTCGTAGTGTAGACCCTTATCTTGATAAAGAAGCACTTCGTGTTATTAAGACCATGCCTAAATGGAAACCAGGTCAACAAAGAGGAAAAACAGTTCGTGTAAAATATACCGTACCTGTAACCTTTAAATTACAATAAGATTCAGCTTATATATAGTTTGATGAAAAGAGGTTGCTTTTGAGCAGCCTCTTTTGCTAAAAAAACTTTTTTCTAAATCAGAAAGACAATGTTTACATCCAAACAACTTCTCGAGATGATTAATAATCATTGTTCAAATTTACAGTTTGAACGGGTTCCGAAAGGATTGTATTCACCTATTAAGTATGTATTAGATTTGGGAGGCAAACGAATTCGCCCAATACTCATGTTGATGGCGTATAATTTGTATAAAGAAGATGTCTCAACTGCTTTTTCTCCGGCAATAGGTATTGAAACTTACCATAATTATACTTTGTTGCACGATGACTTAATGGATAGAGCGGATAAAAGGAGAGGTAAACCTACCGTTCACCAAGTTTGGAATGATAATACAGCTATTCTGTCTGGCGATGCAATGTTGGTGTTAGCTTATCAACTTATGGCGAATAGCCCATCTGTTCATTTGAAAGAAATCATAGATTTGTTTAGCATTACTGCTTTAGAAATATGTGAAGGGCAACAACTCGATATGGAATTTGAGGTAAGGGAAGATGTGAAAGATAGCGAATATATAGAAATGATTCGTTTGAAAACAGCTGTCCTTTTAGCGTCAAGTCTCAAAATAGGAGCTATTTTAGCTGGCGCTTCGGTCAAAGATGCACAGCATCTTTATGATTTTGGTATTCAGATTGGTCTTGCTTTTCAAATAAAGGATGATTTTTTAGACACTTATGGCAATACAGCTATTTTCGGAAAGAATATAGGAGGTGATATCCTTTGCAATAAAAAAACATATTTGTTAGTGAAAGCTTTTGAAAAAGCAAATCAAGTTCAGAAAGAAGAACTACGGAATTGGATGTCGGATGAAAAACATGAAGCGAAGGATAAAATAGAAGGAGTTACTCAATTGTATAATCAACTAGGAGTGAAGACTATTTGTGAGGATAAGATGAAAGAATACTATACTAAGGGGATAGAAAACCTAGCTAGTATTGGAGTGGAGGAGAACAAGAAAAAAGAATTAAAAGATTTTGCAGAACATTTAATGTATCGAGAAATGTAAATCATTAATGTAATGCCATATAGAAGACTACCTAAAACAGATAGAGCAAGAATAAAAACTTTGCAAATAATTGTCGATAAAAGTGATGCATATAGTATGTATGATTTCGCTATTTCGCTGAAAACTTCTTCTGAGGCTAAGACGTTTTTGGAACATTTTGAGGCTTCCCAAATATATTATAAGAATTGCCTGAAAAATCAAACGAGTTCGAGCGATAAATATCAAAGAATTGTTAAGACAGCTCGTATTTACATCTCTCACTTTATTCAAGTCCTTAACTTAGCCGTTATCCGCTCTGAAATAAAGGTAAATCATAAAAATTTATATGGGTTGTCTGTCGAAAATAATAATATTCCTGATTTAACAAACGAGATAGGAATAATAGAATGGGGTGCAAAGATAATTAAGGGAGAGAAAGAGAGACTTCGGAATGGAGGAATACCTATTTATAATCCTACAATAGCTAAAGTAAGTGTACATTATGATATTTTTAGGGACGCTTATGAAAATCAGAAAAATCTTCAAGTCCTTACAAGTCGTAGTTTGAAAGTATTAGCTGATATGAGGGGAGAAGCAGATCGTATTATTTTGGATGCGTGGAATCAGATAGAAAAATCTTTTGAGAATTATTCTTCCGAAGAAAAAATGAATAAATGTAGAGAATATGGCATCATTTATTATTATCGTACAGGGGAATATAATCCACATTTAAAAGAAGTATGAAATTTATAGATACGCATTCGCACTTATTTTTAGAAGAATTTCAAAAAGACCTGCCTTTGGTAATTGAGAGAGCTAAGTTGGCTGGCGTTTCTATGATATTTATGCCAAATATAGATTCTTCTACTCTTGAGCCGTTGATGAAGACAGCTTCTGTTTATAAAGGTTTTTGTTATCCAATGATTGGTTTGCATCCAACTTCGGTAGATATAAATTATAAAAATGAACTTCAAACAATGAAGTTCTTATTGGATAAGCCAAATGATTATGTAGCCATTGGAGAAGTGGGCATGGATTTATATTGGGATAAAAGTTTTGTTGAAGAACAGCTTGATGCTTTTGAAAAACAAATTCAATGGGCAATAGAGTATCGATTGCCTATAATTATTCATAGTAGAAATGCTTTCGATGAAACCTATCAACTTATAAGAAAATACAATGAGAATGATTTGTTGACAGGCATATTTCATAGTTTTACCGGAACAGAAGAAGAAGCGAATAAGCTATTAGAGTTTAAAGGATTTAAATTGGGAATTAACGGAGTAGTTACTTTTAATAAATCGACCCTTCCGTACGTGCTTAAGCAAATTCCATTAGAACGGATAGTTTTGGAAACCGATTCTCCTTATTTAACCCCCGTTCCAAATAGAGGAAAAAGGAATGAAAGTGCTAATACGAAGGATATACTTTGTAAAATAGCAGCAATTTATAAAAAAACGGATGATGAGATAGCGACAATAACAACAAATAATGCACTAACTGTCTTTAAAATGCCCCGATAGGAATAGAAAGATTTTAAAGTTTATTAATTTTCGTAGTTTATAAGAGATTAAAAAGAAATAATGCTCGGTGAGACGAAAAAAAATAATACATTTGTAGCTGAAAAATTAAGGAGAGGTGCTCGAGTGGTTGAAGAGGCACGCCTGGAAAGCGTGTATACGCCAAAAGTGTATCGCGGGTTCGAATCCCGCTCTCTCCGCTTTTTCAGTCGTAAATGATAAGTAAATATAATAACAATAATTTAATTAATTAATTAATCTTAAAAATTAGACACACAATGAAAAAATTATTTGCAATTATTGCAGTAATGGGAGTCCTTACATTTGGATTATCTCAAGTAGCTCAAGCTCAGGATGCTCCTGCTGCAACAGAACAAACAGAACAAGCAGCTCCTGCAGTTGATGAAGCAGCAGCACCAGAAGCCGCAGAAGTAGCCGCAGTAGCTGAAGAAGGTGGTATCCACAAAGAATTAAAAGTAAAGTTTATTGAAGGATCTGCATTCTTCATGAGTTTCGTTGCTATCGCTTTGGTTATTGGTTTAGCTTTCTGTATTGAAAGAATTATTTATCTTAGTTTAGCTGAAGTAAACACTAAAAAACTTATTGAGGCTGTAGAAGCTGCATTAGAAAAAGGTGATGTTGAAGCTGCTAAGACAGTTTGTCGTAACACTCGCGGTCCTATCGCATCTATCTTCTATCAGGGTTTGATGAGAATAGACCAAGGTATTGATGTTGTTGAGAAATCTGTTGTATCTTATGGTGGTGTTCAAGCAGGTTACCTTGAAAAAGGATGCTCTTGGATTACATTATTTATTGCTATGGCTCCATCTTTAGGATTCTTAGGAACTGTAATTGGTATGGTTCAGGCATTTGATAAGATTCAACAAGTAGGTGATATTTCTCCGACGGTTGTAGCAGGTGGTATGAAAGTTGCCTTGATTACAACAATTTTCGGTTTGATTGTAGCTTTGATTCTTCAAATTTTCTATAACTACATTCTTTCTAAGATTGAGGCTTTATTGAGCGACATGGAAGATTCTTCTATTACATTGCTTGATATGGTTATCAAATACAATTTGAAATACAAAAAATAATTAGTAGAGAAATGAAAGTCAAAATACAAAAAATATCGAGTTCAGTGCTCTATGGAATACTAGCAATTTCGCTTGTAATTCTAGGACTGTTCTTCTTCGGTGGCACGGTTGATCCGAACGCCGAAATGATAGAGCCGGTTTATACCGATCCATTGATCTATTGGATGTATGCTCTTCTGGGAGTAACAATTGCAATCACACTTGCAGCTGCAATCTTCCAATTGATAAGTAACTTCATGGATGCTCCTAAAGAAGCTATTAAATCACTAGTTGGAGTCGCAGCTTTGGTTGTACTTCTCATCTTTTCGTGGGTAATAGCAAGTGGAGAACCATTGGTGATGCCGGCTTATGATGGCGCTGAAAATGTACCATTTTGGTTGAAGCTTACTGATATGTTCTTGTACACCATCTATTTTATGATGGGTGCTATGATTCTTTTGATTTTTGGATTTAGTATTGCAAAGAAATTTAAGTAATTAATTGCCGGGAATACCGGTAGTAAAATAAAGTTAATAATGGCAAAAGGAAATAGAAGTGTACCCGAGATTAATTCGAGTTCAACCGCCGATATTGCTTTCTTGTTGCTTATTTTCTTCCTTATTACAACATCAATGGATACAGACCGAGGTTTAGCAAGACGTTTGCCACCTCCTCCTGAAAAGAACCAGAAACAAGATGATATTATAGTAAAGGAACGTAATGTGTTAGCTGTCCGCTTAAATTCAAACAATCAATTGATGTGTGGACATGACTATATCAGCATTAAGCAATTAAGACAAAGAGCAAAAGATTTTATTGCAAATCCATATAATGACGATAAATTGCCGGAAAAGCATGCGAAGAATATTCCATTTTTCGGTAACGTTATGATTACGGAAAAGCATGTTATCTCTTTGCAGAATGACCGTGGAACGAGTTATCAAGCATATATTGATGTGCAAAACGAATTGGTAGCCGCTTACAATGAACTTAGAGATGAATTAGCTCAAGAAAAATGGCAAAAGAATTATGGAGACCTAAACGAAGACCAACAAAAGGCTATTCGTGAATATTATGGTCAAAAGATTTCTGAAGCAGAACCTAAAAACTATGGAGGAAAGAAGTAATGGGAAAATTTAATAAAGGCGCAAAACGTGGAATGCCTGCTCTGAATACTTCCTCTCTTCCTGACCTTATTTTCACCTTGTTGTTCTTCTTTATGATTGTAACAACGATGCGTGAAGTAACATTGAAAGTAGAGTTTAAGGTTCCGACGGGTACTGAGTTAGAAAAATTGGAAAAGAAATCATTGGTTACATTCATCTATGTAGGTAGACCTACTAAAGATTTACGTAAGAAAATGGGTTCTGAAAGTCGTATCCAACTTAACGATAAGTTTGCGGATGTTGCTGAAATCCAAGATTATATTACTCAGGAAAGAACAGGTATGAAAGAAGAAGACCAACCATTTATGACTGTGTCGTTGAAAATCGACCAAGAAACAAAGATGGGTATTGTAACAGATATTAAGCAGGCTCTTCGACAAGCTTACGCATTGAAGATTAACTACTCCGCTCAACCGCGTCAATAGAGTATCGTTATTCTTAGAATATAAAAGAGTAGAGGTGAATTTCCATAAGAATTTCACCTCTACTCTTTTTTTTATTTCTATGATGCAGACCTTGAAAACTTTGAAATTGTAAAGGAGTTACATTCTATTTATGAATCAAGTAAACTTCCAAACTTTACTCGGAAAAATAGTCCAAAAACATTTTCATTATAGAACTAAAGTTGGTCTCTCTTTAGCCTTTAGTAGACGTAATATGCTGATTGAAAGTATATCCACTAAAAGCAAACCGAAAAGTTTAGGGAATTAGCATTTAGTGCTGTTGTCTGTGTGATAGTAAGTTATAGCAAAACTGAAGAATGAAGGATAAAATGTGAATTTTTATTTGGTGGGAGTAAAAATATCTTTTGCCTAATAAAAGCCGTAAAAATATTTTGCTCCACATTAATTGCTTGTTCTGTCAAATCCAACCTTTAGTTCCCAAAAGTCTTCAGTATTATTTTAAAAACGAACAGTATTATTTTAGAAGTCTTTAGTATTATTTTAAAAGCAGACACATCTATAATTTTATACCAATATAAGCGATATTGGCTTAATGCAAATGTAGTTTTGCCTTTTGGTACTTCTTAGAGTGTGCTGCTCAAATGGTTTTGCTTTTGTATTGCTATACAAGATATACTTCTTTGTAAAGAGTATCTTTTATCTGTTGGAAATTTTTTTCGGGAATTAGGTTTCCGTGTGTCATAATGAACATAGGTAAAGATTCATCCCCTTTCTTGTAAGGTGGTTGTAAATATTCATTTTGCCAAAGCGTAAAGCCAAGGCGTTGATAGAAATTAATTCTTCGTTCACTCAAAGAATCTGTTGGAGCTTCTACTTCCAAGACGATGGGACGACCTAAATTTTCTTTTAGTTGCTCTAGAACTCTTTCTCCATATTTATGATTGCGCTGTTCTGCTGCGATGGCAAAATGTTCTACATAGTAAAAGTCTGTGAAGTCCCAATAAGATATGAATCCGATAGGTGTGGAATCATCAAAGACAACGTGAACATGAAAGAGTGGATTATGATCTGTAAACTCTCGTTGTGTTATCAATTCACGATGCTCATTTTCAGGAAAAGCCGAAGTAAGTAGTTGCTCCACAAAGTCGTATAGAGCCATTTGGTTGGTTGTAATGCGCTTGATAGCAATCATGTCTTTTTATTTATTAGTGTAGAAATTAATCATTTGTGTGATAGCTCTTTGACAGACGGGGCAGAAAGCAGGAGCTGCGTTAGTTTTCATTCTGCAATCCGGTGCACTTCTGTATATTCCTTTAAAAGAATATCCTCCACCTTCATAAACGCCTAAAGGATAGGTCTGTTGTTGAGAGGGTAAAGTAGGTATAGGAGTGCCGATTGGCAATAAGTCTTTCCATTTCTTCGAAAAATCAATGAACGTAGTGATGTTTTGTTCCCATGGTTCAACGTCGAAAGGATAAGTATCACTAAACAAATCTTGTTCGTAATAATATTCATCGGCTAAACCGGCAAAACTATGTCCGAACTCATGAACTATCACCGGCTTGAAACTGCTGTGATGAGCTGTTGTTAAGGTAAAAGCATTATAGATACCGCCTCCTCCGTATTGTTCCGTATTAGCCAATATAATAATGTGTTCATAAGGAATATTGGATAGAGCATTATGTATGCTTTTTACACTACTAGTAGTCAAATATCTATCGGAATAAAAAGTGTTGAAATGAGAATTGAAAGCCGTGTTCTTCCACACATTTTTGCCGGGAATACTTACCCCGCTATCTTTTGATTCACTCGCTACTGCCACTACGTTAAATTTATTTTTCAATTGATTGAAAGGGGCATGAGCAAACAAGCTTTCGCAAGCCGACAGTGCGTCTTTATAAAATAAATCCATCTCTTCTTTGGTATAGCCTTCCGCTAGAATAGCGATGTCGATGCACTCTTCTGAACTGCCGTTTTGTACTAAATATTTATAAGGGACGAGGCTTGAATTACCTCGTTGATGTATCAATATATCATCGGGCAAGATGTTGTGAGTGAGCGTAGCAACAGACTTTCCTCTATTATCGAATAAAGAAACGGTGACTGTAGCTTTTTGTTTGGGGTAGGGTAGAAGAAATGTGTTTTCAAAGGCACGAACAGTTGTTAAAGCTTCATCCGTAGTGAGCCATTCCTGAAATAAACTCGAGAAAGAAGTCTTATAGATAATCTTTTCCGTCTGTGCGTCTTTCATCTCCACCTGTCCATTTCCCTTTAATGGAAGTGCTGATAGGTGAAATCTTCTGCCTGCCCACAAAGGGAATTGCGAAAATTCGTCTACGGCGATACTTTGCTTTTGGGCATTTCCCGAAAAGATATAATCTATTCGAAGTGTTTTGTCCACAAAATAATCTTTAAAGTCTTGAGCTTGCAGAGTGCCGATTGCCAAAACAAGTCCGATTAGTATATATATATTCTTGTTCATACTTTATCTTTTATGGGAACAAAGATATGTAGAAAAGAACAAATAAAAGTAATGATTTTGGGGTTTTATTGTTCAAGGAATGCTTATCTTTGCAAAATAGTAGAGTAATAGCTTACATTTTGATTATATAAACATAAATATTTACTAAAAATGGGACACCATCAATTAGATAGCTTAGACGAGAAAATCCTACAATTAATAGCGGGTAATGCTCGTATTCCTTTTCTCGAGGTGGCTCGTGTTTGCGAAGTTTCCGGTGCGGCTATTCATCAACGTATACAAAAGCTTACTAATTTAGGGATACTTAAAGGTTCGGAATACGTGATTGATCCGGAAAAGATTGGTTATGAAACTTGTGCTTATATAGGACTTTACCTCAAAGACCCGGAACAATTTGATAATGTTGCTAGAGCCTTGCAAAATATTCCGGAAGTAGTTGAATGCCATTATACAACCGGACAATATGATATGTTTATTAAGATTTATGCAAAGAACAATCATCACTTACTAAGCATTATTCACGACAAACTGCAACCAATAGGGTTGGCTCGAACCGAAACACTTATTTCTTTCCACGAAGCTATCAAGCGTCAGATGTCTATGTGCAATTTAGACGTTGAAGACTAAGCTTTCGTATAAGTAACAAAACTATAAGAATAGAGATGCTTTTCATCGGATAGATGATTTTCTCTCTCTATTTCTTTCCATATCAACGGGTCTATGTTGGGGAAGAAAGTATCTGCTTGCGTAGGAATATTATTTATTTGCGTTAAACAGATTCTATCTGCTACCGTCATTGCTTGTTTGTAGACGCTTCCGCCTCCAATAATAAATATTTCTTCATTCTCACAATGCGTAAGTGCTTCTTCCAAAGAAGAATAAACTTCTGCTCCTTCGCATTTTAGAGAAAGATTACGAGACAGCACTATATTTCGTCGATTGGGTAAAGCTCCTTTTGGTAAAGATTCAAAGGTGTGTCGTCCCATAATAATAGTATGCTCCGTAGTTAAAGTCTTAAAATGCTTCAAATCATTCGGCAACCAATAAATAAGTTTATTTTGGTAGCCGATGGCATAATTTAAAGAAACGGCAACAACGATAGATATATGATTCATAATCAATAATATTAGATAGATACTTCTCCTTTGATGTGTGGATGCGGGTCGTAACCAACTAATTCAAAGTCTTCAAACTTGAATCCGAATATATCTTTTACATCGGGATTAATTTTCATCACGGGCAAAGGACGAGGTTCGCGGGTTAGTTGAAGTTTAACTTGTTCCAAATGATTTAAATAGATGTGCGCATCTCCTAAAGTATGCACAAAATCACCAACCTTTAGTCCTGTTACTTGTGCCATCATCTGAAGCAATAAAGCATAAGACGCAATGTTAAAAGGAACGCCTAGAAATATATCGGCACTTCGTTGATAAAGTTGCAAACTTAATCTTCCTTCAGCTACATAAAACTGAAAAAAGATGTGACAAGGAGGTAGGTTCATATTATTAATGTCCGCCACATTCCAAGCACTCACCAACATTCGACGCGAATTAGGATTGTTCTTTATTGTGTCTACTACTTCCTTTATTTGGTCGATATGTCCACCTTGATAATCAGGCCACGAACGCCACTGATAACCATAGATATGTCCCAAGTCCCCATCTTCGTCCGCCCATTCATTCCATATCCTTACTCCATTTTCTTGAAGATACTTCACGTTTGTATCTCCTTGAAGAAACCAAAGCAATTCGTGAATAATAGATTTTAAGTGCAGCTTTTTAGTTGTCAGACAAGGGAATCCATCTTCAAAATTGAATCTCATCTGATGCCCGAATACGCTCATTGTTCCCGTCCCTGTACGATCTCCTTTCTGTACTCCCTCATTAAGTACCCGTTGAAGTAAATCCAAATATTGTTTCATACTATATTATCTGTATCGTTATTATTTAATAGTCACCATTGTTGCTCCGAAACCATATTCTTTAAACGAAGCATCTTGGCTTTGGCAAGTAGGATATTTATGCTTTAGCTCGTCTAATACAGCTTTGCGAAGAACTCCATCACCTTTACCGTGGATAAACACAATCTTTTGTCCGCGCACGTGCTTCTGTTTCTCCATCATTTCGCTAAACTTGCTCAATTGATACGTAAGCATTTCTGCATTATTCATCCCATTTGTATTGTCCAATAACTCGTTGATGTGCAAATCTACTTCTATAATTTCATTTCCTATGTGGCGTTTCACGATAGGTTGTTGTATAGGTTTGTCTACTTGTTTCTTTTGCAACAATGCTTCTTGTAACTCCTCGGCAGAAACAAACATTTGTCTTTGAGCGACGTCGTTAGTAACTAATTCGTAAAGTAAGGTTGGTTCTTCAAAGAAAACAGATTCGCGGAAAGTATGGAGCTTATAGAATTTTACGGTGTCAATACGTAATTCAACGCTTACCGCCGGTTTCAACATAAATGTTTTGCTTTCTTTAAATGCAATAAGTTGCACAGCTACGTGCTCCAATTCATTTAGAATATCTTTATTGAACTCTTCCAAAAGCATTTTTGTATTTGGTTCTATCAGTCCGTGAGAACGACTTTTCCATGCTTTCCCTTCTGCACTTAAATAGTTATAGTACAAAAAGTAGTTGCTATCGTTCACCAGATAAGCCTCAAAAGAAGTAGTTGAAATAGCTTTTACATCTTCCGGTACATAAGCGAGCAATACGTTTAATGCGTTGCCTTCCTTAGTTTCAACGGTAGAAGGATGATAAACAGGAGCTTCGATGGGAGAGTTTGCAGGTCGTTTCAGCTTTTCTTCGGTTTCTACTTTTGGTTTCGGACTGCTTGTTGGTTTCCGTTTGAGGTTATAATCATCAGTTTCAATCACTACACATTCACGAGCTAGCACCGGAATTTCAAAACCATCTTGGTCTTCTACTAATACAAAGTCTTTGCCTTTGAATCCACTCACAATGCCACCACCAACTTCACTAAGGAAGCGCACTTTATCACCTATATTTATATTCTTTTCCATGTCTATCTCTACTTTTCGTTATTGTTATGTGATTAGTCTCCGCAAATATCGCTACTTTTGCGCAAATAACAGCAATAAGATGGAAGAAACTAAGCATATAAAGATAAGTGAATATAACTATCCGTTGCCCGATGAACGAATAGCTAAATTCCCGCTATCAATAAGAGACCAATCAAAACTTTTGGTCTACCGTCAAGGCAGGATAAATGAAGATGTATTTACTTCTTTGCCCAACTATTTGACAGCAGGTAGTCTAATGATATTTAATAATACAAAAGTTATTCAAGCACGTCTACATTTTCATAAAGAGACCGGTGCGCTAATCGAAGTATTTTGTTTAGAACCCGTTGCTCCTTCGGACTATGTACTCGCTTTTCAACAAACAAGAAAGTGCAGCTGGTTGTGTATGATTGGTAATCTAAAGAAGTGGAAAGAAGGAAAACTTAGCAGAGAAGTAGAAGTGAAAGGTGTTTCTCTGACACTAACAGCTACTCGTGGCGAATGTCGTGGAACAAGTCATTGGGTAGATTTTGAATGGAGCAACGATGAATTTACTTTTGCTGATATACTTGAGGTAGTAGGTGAATTACCTATTCCTCCTTATCTCAACAGAGATACGCAAGAAAGTGATAAAGAGACCTATCAAACTGTTTATTCCAAGATAAAGGGTTCTGTAGCGGCGCCCACTGCCGGACTTCATTTTACGCCTAGAGTATTAGATGCTCTTAAAGAAAAAGGAGTGGAGTGCGAAGAACTAACTCTACATGTAGGGGCAGGAACTTTTAAACCGGTGAAGAGTGTGCAGATTGCCGACCATGAGATGCATACGGAATATATATCGGTGAATATATCAACTATTGAACGATTGATAGCGCACGGTGGACAAGCGATAGCTGTGGGAACAACTTCTGTGCGAACGCTCGAGAGTCTTTATTATATAGGTGTGAAGTTGAGTACTAATCCGGATGCCAACCAAGATGAACTGCACGTAGACCAATGGCAACCGTATGAAAATAGGGAAACATTGACAGCTGTAGAATCTTTGCAGCAAATACATGATTATCTTCTTCGCCACCAAATGGAAACGCTTCATACTAGTACGCAGATAATTATTGCACCGGGATATAAGTATCATATTGTAAAAGCGATGGTTACTAATTTCCATCAGCCGCAAAGTACTTTGCTTTTGTTAGTTTCTGCTTTTGTGAAAGGAGATTGGAGGAGCATCTACGATTATGCGTTGGAGCATGACTTCCGTTTCCTTAGTTATGGTGACAGTTCTTTATTAATTCCATAAATTATGAATCAAGAAGTAAAACTTCATCAAGATAAGATTAGAGCATTGATGTCTTCATCGCAGATAGATGCCGCACTTATTAGCTGCAATGTTAATTTGCTTTATGCTTACGGACAAATTGTTAGCGGCTACCTTTATCTGCCCATAGTGGGCGAACCAATGCTTTTTGCTAAACGTCCCAATAATTTGAGCGGAGAGAATATATTTTATATTCGTAGGCCCGAACAAATCATAGAACTATTGACCGAACAAGGAATTGAGTTACCAAAAAAGTTGATGTTGGAAGCTGATGAATTGTCTTTCAACGAGTACACTCGTTTATCAAATGCCTTTCAATGTTCTACTTGTGTAAACGGTACTCCTCTTATAAGGCAGGCACGCAGTATAAAGACGAATTTGGAAATAGAGTTATTCCGACAGGCTGCCGTTGCTCATTCTCGAGCATACCAACAGATACCAACGATCTATCGTCCGAATATGAGCGATTTGCAATTCTCTATTGAAGCTGAACGATTAATGCGTTTGGAGGGTTGCTTGGGAATCTTTCGAGTATTCGGACAGAGTATGGAAATATTTATGGGAAGCGTGCTTACCGGAAGTAATGCTGAGATTCCTTCTCCTTACGACTTTGCGTTGGGAGGAAAAGGAATGAGTGTTTCTTTGCCCGGTGGATTGAATGGTACGAAGCTGACGGAGGGCAATACGGTAATGGTAGATTTAGGAGGAAACTTTAATGGATATATGTGCGATATGTCGCGTGTATTTTCTATTGGAAAACTAAAAGAAGAAACTTACCGTGCTCATCAAGTTTGTTTGGAAGTGCAAGATAAAGTTAGCTCGTTAGCAAAACCGGGCATTACGGGTGAAGAACTTTATCATGCCGCAATAGAAATTGTTGACCGCAAAGGTCTATCGGACTATTTCATGGGAACAAAACAAAAAGCGAAGTTTATTGGACATGGAATAGGTTTAGAAATTAACGAAGCTCCTGTACTTGCTCCTCGCATGAAACAAGAATTACAGGCAGGTATGGTTTTTGCTTTAGAACCTAAAATAGTACTTCCGGGAATAGGTCCGGTAGGAATAGAGAACTCTTGGGTTGTTAATGAGAACGGGGTCGAAAAATTAACTCTTTGCCCCGAAGAGATTGTTGAACTTTAAAGCTTTTAGTGGCTTCTCTTATATCACGAAACTAACTTCCTTGAATGCGTAGCGTCTTATTTGTTCGTTGGTGTCTTGAAGTATTAATATCCCATCCGGTTCTACTTTAATAATAGTAGCAGCAAATTCGCCATTATGGTCAACGAAACGATGGATGCCTTGAACACGAAAGAGTGAATTATGATAAGCAGTGCTGAAATCTGTGTCGGGAACTTCTTGCAGCCTCTCGTAATAGCCGACAAAACGTTGAACAATAGCTTGCAACAATTCTTCTCGTAGGTAATCCTTTCCTATTATTTGCTTTAGAGATACCGGATTAGGCGCAGAACTGACAAAGACTTCTTGATTCACGTTCAATCCTACTCCGGCAATAGTTGCGGCAATCTTTCCGTCTTGTAAAGTATGCTCAATGAGTATGCCGCAAATCTTTTGTTCTCGATAATAGATATCGTTTGGCCATTTAATACTAAAACCATTAGCATGACGATTGAGTTCTTCTTTGATACTTAACGAAAGTATTTGTGAAAGCACAAACTGTTGACGGATGGGCACGAACGTAGGATGCAAGAGCAGACTAAACAAAAGATTCTTTGCTCTCTCTGCTTCCCAATGGTTGCCTCGTTGTCCTCTGCCTGTTGTTTGATAATCGGTAGAGACAATAATAAGTTCCGCTTCATTATCGTTTGCTTGTTCGAGCCGATTGTGCAAGAAAGTATTGGTCGATTCCGTCTCTTCGAGATGAATCCATTTGGTAGATATAGGCTTAGCGTAAATCATCGTATTCAGCACGTAATTTATTTGTGAATTTCTTAATAACTTCTTCGTACGAATGGTCGATGAGGCTCTTGATAAGTTCATCACTTATTGTACCGTTTAGTAATAGTTGATTCCAATATTTCTTGTTGAAATGAAAAGCTCCTTCGATATCCGCATATTGTTCTCTCAGTTCAATGGCATATTCAGGATTGCATTTCATGCAAATTCTATTATCTCCATTGAGCGAGATAAGAATAAACATCTTGCCCATTACTTTCACCACTAAGTTGTTGTCATCGAAAGGCATTCCTTCGGTAGTTCCCTTTTTAGCTAGACTATATTCTCTTACGCTTTCTACATTCATTGCTTTGTCATTTTACTGAATGGGTGGATAAAATGCTTCCTTAATATGTTCTATCACAAAGTTTCCTTCTTTGCCCACCACGGTGATGATGTCGAATCGGACGGGATTGTCTATTGTAAACTTCTTTAGATAAGCGTCTGTTGCCGCTACTATTCTTCTAATTTTTCGTTCGTCTACAGCTTCTTGAGGTAAAGCAAATAAGGTGTCACATCTTGTTTTTACTTCCACGACTATTAATTCATTTCCTTGCATAGCTACAATATCCAATTCTTTATGACCTGCCCTCCAGTTGCGATGGCGAATCGTATAACCTTGCTCCGAAAGATACTTTACAGCTTCTTCTTCGCCTTCTTTTCCAAGTATATTGTGCTCTGCCATAAATTGTTTTGCAAATTTACTACTTTTATTCTTTGATATTAAAGAACTAAGACTAATTTTGCAATGAATATGAAGAAGAATCCTTCTAAACAGATAAATAAAATACCGCTCTCCATCAAACGGGAACAGAGAATGACTTGCTTGATGAGCGAAGAGGAACAGCATATCGTGGATCGGTATCTAAAGAAATATAAGATAACGAACAAATCGAGATGGTTGCGCGAAACTGTGTTGATGTTTATCCATAAGAATATGGAAGAAGATTATCCCACGCTCTTTGGTGAGCATGATATGCGCCGTTGATTATGTTAGACGACCAATACTTTATGAAGCAAGCTCTCGCCGAAGCTCGGGAAGCATCGGATAGAGGCGAAGTTCCTGTGGGTGCAGTAGTAGTTTGCAAAGAACGAATCATAGCTCGTGCTCACAATCTCACCGAAACACTTAATGATGTTACTGCTCATGCAGAGATGCAAGCGATTACTTCGGCTGCCAATATACTTGGTGGCAAATATTTAAACGAATGTACGCTTTATGTTACGCTTGAACCTTGCGTAATGTGCGCAGGAGCTATTGCTTGGGCGCAGACCGGGCGTTTAGTCTTTGGTGCTTCGGACGAGAAACGAGGTTATCGAAAATTTGCTCCCGAAGCACTTCATCCCAAAACTACAGTTGTAAGTGGGGTGTTGACCGATGATTGCGCTACGCTCATTAAAGAGTTTTTTGCTCTCAAACGTTGAATTATTGAATATACTTCTCTACAAAACTTTTTACCTTAGCTACATATTCCGTAGTATCGTCTCTGTACGACATTGCATGGATGGCGTTTGGAACTATCCATAATTCTTTAGGGACGGGCTTGGCTTCGTAGAGCGGATATACCATCCATGTGGGAACGTAAGTATCAGCACTCCCATGAATAAATAGCATTGGCAGGTGACATTTAGCTACTTGTTTGAGGGCGGATGCTTCTTTGAAATTCCAACCATACTTAAGTTGGCACAACCAACTAGTAGTGTACATAAGAGGAAAGGGTGGGAGGTGGTAATCCTTCTTTAGTTCGTAAGAAAACTCATCCCATACGCTGGTGTAGCCACAGTCTTCCACAAAACATTTAACGTAATCTTTTTGAGGTTCTCCCGAGACCATCATGGTGGTAGCGGCTCCCATTGAAATACCGTGCACTACCATTTGAGTGCTGTCTCCATAGATTTCATTGGCAACGCCCATCCATTGGATAACGTCTAAGCGGTCTCTCCATCCCATTTGAATATATGTTCCGCCACTCTCACCGCTGTAGCGCAAGTCGGGAAGTAATACGTTGAAGTTTAAGTCGTGGTTATAAAGATAACCAATCATGAACATACGAATAGCATTGTCGGTATATCCGTGCACAATAACTGCTGTGTTTGCCGTTGGCTGGGCAGAAGCGATATAATAAGCGTGAAGTCTTACCCCATCGTTGGCGTGGATAAACGTATCTTTTAAAGCGGACTTATGGTTGAGACTATCTACCCATGGGTGTAGATAAGGATATTCTTTGTACATATACTCATACGATGCTTCTAAGTCTTGTCCGCTCTTGTCAGGTTTAAGTGAATAGTTGAGCATATAAAAACTACCTCCTATGATTGTTCCCAAAAGGAGCAGTATTACCACAACGATGCTGTAAATGACTTTTTTCATACTTTATTTATTCCAAATTTCCCATCC
Source organism: Bacteroidaceae bacterium (assembly GCA_036655555.1). Taxonomy (GTDB): domain Bacteria; phylum Bacteroidota; class Bacteroidia; order Bacteroidales; family Bacteroidaceae; genus Bacteroides. Next base: position 21,700 of record JAVVPX010000004.1, read on the forward strand.
GGCAAAGGCTTGTAAAAGTAGCATTTCTAAACCATTCTTTGTCTTTGCGCCTTGTTTGTTCCCTTTTTGCATAAAGAGACTGACGTCAGGATTATACAACAAATCGTAGAGTAAATGGTTCGGCGTGAGGTATTCATAGGGTATATTGGGACAAACATCTACATTAGGATACATGCCTACCGGAGTGCAGTTGACGATAATCGTATGCTCTGCTATTATTTCGGGAGTTAACTGTTCGTAAGTGAGTGTTTCGGATGTCTTTGTGCGAGAAACAAGGGTACATTTTATTCCCAAGCTCATGAGTCCGTGAAGGACAGCTTTCGACGCTCCTCCCGTACCTAATATAAGAGCTTTTCGATGATGATTTTTTAAAAGAGGAGATATAGATTGAGTGAACCCGATGATGTCGGAATTATACCCAATAAGCTTAACTTTGCCTTTCTGACGGATGATTTTGATGACGTTCACTGCTCCGATGGCTCGTGCATCTTTGTCAATCTCGTCTAAGTATGGAATCACTTGTTCTTTATAAGGGATGGTGACGTTCAATCCTACAAGTCCCGGGTTCTCTTCAATAACTAAAATAAGTTTATCGATAGAATCAATCTCAAAGTTTTGATATACGGCATCGATACCTTCCGATTGAAACTTCTCGTTAAAGTAGTTGATAGAGAAAGAATGTTTGAGTGGATAGCCGATTAAACCATACTTTTGCATAGTCGGAACAGTTTTATGATTGTTAGTTGTTATTTAGTAGCAACGTAGAGCGTACAGATACCAAAGGTAAGTCGCTCGAAATTTACTTTGCTAAAGCCTGCTTTAGAAATAATACCTTTCATTGTCTCACCTTGTGGAAAAGCTTTAATAGATTCAGGCAGATAATGGTAAGCATTTTTATCTTTAGACATTAATTTTCCTAGGCTGGGAATAATAACTGTTGAGTAGATGGAGTAGAACCATTTGATTGGTTGTTTTTCCGGAATAGATAGTTCAAGAATAACTAACTGTCCGCCGGGATTGAGTACACGGTAAATCTCCGCTAATCCCTTGTCTAAATTCTCGAAGTTGCGTACTCCGAATGCCACAGTAACAGCATCGAATTGATTGTCTTGGTAAGATAAATTTTCGCAGTCCTCTTTGGCAAATAAAATTTTACCTATCAGTCCTGCTCTTTTTACCTTTTCTTTGCCTACCTGCATCATACCTTCCGATATGTCTGTGCCAATGAGTTGCTCAGGCAATAGCTTGAGGTAAGCTTGAATAGCAAAGTCTCCCGTTCCTGTAGCCACATCCATTATTTTGCGTGGGCTAAAGGGAAGGAGACGATTAATAGCTTTTTTCCGCCATAGCTTATCGATACCCATGGAGAATACATGATTTAGCGTATCGTAAGTAGGGGCGATGTTATCGAACATCGCTCCTACCTGTACACTCTTTTTCTCTTGTGAGTTATAAGGCTTAATATTTTCTTGCGGATAGTTCACCTTATTTATTCAAGAATTCGTTTACGTTTTTTTCTATTCTAGCGGCTAAATCTTTTACTTCTGCTTTCACAAACTTCTCGCCAACGATATGTTCGTATAGTTCGATGTAGCGTTCCGAAACAGAATTAACGTAAGTTTCCGTCATTTCAGGAACTTGTTGTCCTGTCTTTCCCATAAATCCGTTCTCTATTAGCCATTGGCGAACAAACTCTTTCGAAAGTTGTTTCTGTGATTCGCCTTTTGCAAACTTTTCTTCGTAACCTTCAGCATAGAAGTAACGAGAAGAGTCCGGTGTATGAATCTCATCTATTAGATAGATTTTTCCGTCCTTCTTTCCAAATTCGTATTTTGTATCTACTAAGATAAGCCCTTTTGCAGAAGCCATTTCGCTTCCTCTTTTAAATAATGCTTGCGTATACTTCTCCATCAACTCGTAATCCTCTTTGCTCACGATACCTTGCTCTATGATTTCTTTTTTAGAAATGTTTTCGTCGTGACCTTCGTCTGCTTTTGTCGTAGGAGTAACAATAGGAGAGGGGAACTTTTGGTTTTCTTTCATTCCATCGGGTAGAATTACTCCGCAAAGCGAGCGGCAACCTGCTTCGTATTCACGCCATGCGCTACCGGTAAGATAGCCACGGATAATCATTTCTACTCGGAAGCCTTCGCAACGAAGACCTACTGTTACCATGGGGTCGGGAGTAGCTATTTTCCAATTAGGAACGATGTCGGCAGTTGCGTCGAGAAAAGTTGCAGCAATCTGGTTCAATACTTGTCCTTTATAAGGAATACCCTCAGGAAGAATAACATCAAACGCAGAGATACGGTCTGTGGCAACCATTACTAACAATTCGTCGTTGATGTTATACACATCACGCACTTTACCATGATAAACGCTTTTTTGTCCTTTGAAGTTAAAGTCTGTTCTTACTAATGCTTTACTCATGTCGTTTTCTATTTTATAAACTATAATAGGGTTATTTTTCTCTTTCTGCTTTCCGTTTGTCGTCGAACTTTTCGTATGCTTCTACAATTCTTGTCACTAATTTGTGACGCACAATATCTTTTTTGTTTAGTTCTACGAAACTAATTCCTTTTACTCCCTTAAGAATTTTCATAGCTTGTATAAGTCCTGAAGTTTGGGAAGTAGGCAAATCTATTTGTGTCATGTCTCCGGTAATAATCATCTTGGTGTTCATGCCCATTCGAGTAAGGAACATTTTAATCTGTTGGGTAGTTGTGTTTTGCGCTTCGTCTAAGATTACGACGGCATCGTTCAACGTTCGTCCTCTCATAAAGGCTAAAGGTGCAATTTGAATAATGTTTAGTTCCATGTATTCTTTGAGCTTTGCCGCAGGAATCATATCTTGCAACGCATCATATAAAGGTTGTAGATAAGGGTCTATTTTATCTTTCATATCTCCGGGTAGGAAACCTAATTTCTCTCCGGCTTCTACCGCAGGTCGGCTTAATATGATTTTTTTAATTTCCTTGTTTTTCAGCGCACGCACCGCTAGAGCGATAGAAGTATAGGTCTTTCCCGAACCGGCAGGTCCTATGGCGAACATCATGTCGTTCTTCTCAAATTCTTTAACCAACTTTAGTTGATTGTCGCTTCTAGGGATAATAGGTTTTCCTGTTACGCTAAACACAATCACGTCTCCGGCTTTTTCTCCTTGGGGAGTATTTCCCTTCATGATGTCGATGATTGTTTCTTCTTTCAAAGCGTTGAACTGAACACAATGCTTTTGCAAGGCAATAATATTCTCTTCAAAGGCGCACATCTCTTCTTCATCGCCTAAGACTTTCATTACATTGCCTCGGGCAACAATTCGCAACTTAGGATATAAAGCTCTAATCAATTGAACATTGGCATTGTTCACGCCGTAGAAGATAAGCGGGTCAACGTCTTCCAAAACAATAAGTTTCTCTATCATTGAATTTGTTTAGGTGCTCAGGTCTGTTTAAATTGTGTGCAAATTTAATCAATCGTTTCTTATCTTTGCCAGTTATGCTTGATTTAATTTGTTTTTTAATCTACTATTTTACAGAGAAGAGAAAACAATCCCTCTTCGGACTGAGATAAATTGTTTCAAAAGTTATCAGTATTATTTCAAAAGTTATCAGTATTATTTTAAAAGTCATCAGTATTATTTCAAAAGTCATCTGTATTATTTTTTTTTGTTCTCCTTAATATTTTACTAATAAATTCCTTCAATAGGTATATTTCATTTATCTTTGTGCAATTAAACGACAAATTAAGAATAATGAAACTCAAAATACGCACAAGCCTTTCCTTCCTAATTTTCTTTATAATGCTTTCTTCTTGTAAAAAAGATATGTCGCTAAAACTTAATAACCCAAAGAACATAAAGGGAGTAATTAGTTACAAACGCTCGTTTGGTGACTTGAACGATTTGCATCTCGGCTCGGCGCAGGCGATAGGAATTTCTCCGTTGTCGTCTCGTGAAGAAGCAGAAGCATTGAAAGGTAATTTAACGGAGATAGTAGGAGATGAATATTATTCAGTAGATTCGCTCACTCACTCTATTCCTTATTTAGTACCAAAGGCTGCCGGTTTGTTAGAAAAGATAGGCACAAATTTTCTTGATTCGTTAGGATGTAAGGGATTGAACCCAAATAAAATAATTGTGACTTCGGTGCTCCGCACAAAGGACGATGTGAAACGTTTGCGCAGAAGAAACGGAAATGCGTCGCTCAACTCTGCTCACTTCTATGGCACCACGTTCGACGTAAGTTATAATCGTTTCGAAAAGGTGGAATTAGAAAGACCTACTCAAGATGTTGGTAGCGACACATTGAAGTTGGTTTTGTCCGAAGTACTACGCGATTTAAAAAAAGCTGAGGCTTGCTATGTAAAATATGAGTTGAAGCAAGGCTGTTTTCATATTACCGCAAGATGAAAACCAGATACTTTATTTATTTGTCTTACGAAGGTACGGATTATCATGGTTGGCAAATTCAACCCAATGGAAGTAGTGTACAAGAATGCTTAATGAAAGCTTTATCTACCTATCTTCGTACAGAAACAGAGGTAGTGGGAGCAGGACGGACGGACGCGGGAGTACACGCTGCCTTAATGGTGGCGCACTTCGATTATGATGGGATGTTGGACTTAGCTCTTTTGACGGATAAGTTAAACCGATTGCTTCCTCCGGACATTGCAGTATCAAAAGTATGCAAAGTAAAAGAGGATGCTCACGCCCGTTTCGATGCTGTGTCGCGTACTTATAAATATTATGTGACTACCGTTAAGTCTCCGTTTAAACGGCATTTAGCTTATAAATTATATCGACAACCGGACTTTCAATTAATGAATGAGGCAGCTCTCACGCTGTTCGATTATATAGACTTCACCAGCTTTAGTAAATTGCATACCGATGTGAAGACTAACAATTGCCAAATGATGCAAGCGCAATGGACACAAGAAGGAGAGCATGAATGGGTGTTTACCATTCGAGCAGATAGATTTTTGCGAAACATGGTGCGGGCTATTGTGGGAACGTTGTTGGATGTAGGTATGGGAAAGCTCACTATCGAAGACTTTCGCAAGGTGATAGAACAACATGATAGATGCAAAGCGGGCACATCTGTTCCCGGTCATGCTTTGTTCTTAGTAGATGTGGAGTATCCTAAAGAACTTTTTATTGATTAAACTATGTGGTTATTTTTAGCTTTTCTTTCTGCGGCTTTATTGGGTTTCTATGATGTGTTTAAGAAGCAATCGTTGAAAAACAATGCCGTTATTCCTGTCTTATTCCTTAATACACTATTCTCTAGTCTCATCTTCTTACCATTCATCCTTTTGTCTATTTATAATGCCGAAGGGATGGAGAAAACTATCTTTTATGTGCCTGTGGAAGGATGGGAAGTTCATAAATACGTGCTGCTTAAATCGGTTATTGTTCTATCTTCGTGGATATTCGGTTACTTTGGAATGAAACATTTGCCTATAACTATCGTTGGACCAATTAACGCAACCCGTCCGGTAATGGTGTTGGTTGGGGCGATGCTCATCTTTGGCGAACGGCTCAACCTTTATCAATGGATAGGTGTATTGTTGGCTATTATTTCGTTCTTTATGCTTAGCCGTTCCGGAAAGAAAGAGGGAATAGATTTTCGCCATAATAAATGGATCTTGTTTATAGTACTTGCTGCCATTACAGGTGCGGTGAGTGGACTATACGATAAGTTTTTGATGGGACAATTTGATAGAATGGTAGTGCAATCGTGGTACAATATCTATCAATTGGGAATGATGGGGTGCGTGATGCTGTTCCTTTGGTATCCCAAACGAAAGACTACCACTCCTTTCCGCTGGGATTGGACAATCATACTTATTTCTATCTTCCTTTCTGCAGCCGACTTTGCTTATTTCTATGCTTTAAGTTACGACGATTCTATGATATCCATCGTATCAATGGTACGTAGAGGAAGTGTAATCGTGTCCTTCCTTTTCGGAGCTATGCTCTTCCGAGAAAAGAACCTAAAGAGCAAAGCAATTGATTTGTTACTTGTGCTCATCGGAATGGTATTCTTATACTTTGGTAGCCGATAGAATTGGAATATTCTAGGGTTTAAAAAATTGCAATACCGAAGCCATTACTTGTGCTCTTTCTGTTTCAGAAGTGATGCTCTCGAAAGGAAAGCCAAGTACAAAGGTTCGATAATCTCCTTTATAAACTATCCCGGCACTTCGGTTTTCGCCTGTGTAGACAAAGGCTGAAAAGGCGGGAGCTATGGGAAGAATACATTCGGGAGCCGTCACCGCATATTGTTTCTCGTTCAAAGCTCTAGGTATTTCGAAGTGTCTTCCTGCACCAAATATCTTGGCTGAATAAGAGTCTTTCATTGCACTGCCAAATTGGTATTTGAGTATTTGTTTTGTAAACTCTCGCTCGGCAGGAGAATGGTTCATGTCGCTACCTAAATACGAACCGCTGACAAACAGATTCCCTCCTTGTCGGCAGTAAACAGAAATAAGTTGCTGCATCTCGGGTGTGAAAGTTTTGTAATCACGATTGTTTATAGTTTCAACTTCGGGGTCGCTCTTTTCTAAACCGAGAATAAAATCGACTATCGGATAATCGGCAAGCTTCACTTGTCCGCTTTCTACCGCTTCGTTACTGCACGACACAAAAGAGTAATGCCCTACTGCTTGAATTGCTTTCCCATGAACAAAAGGATAGTCGAAACTATTGCCGGCGATGCACAAACCTTCTAAAGAACTGTCGCTATATCCTAATCCCCCCTTGGTTTCTTTACCAATATTGTGAGGATCGAATCCTGTTTGTGCTCCACACAACGAAATGTCGGATAGATAAGGAACTCCCGGGTCAGCTTCTAAATCGAAGCCTATCGCTTCGGAAGTGTTGATGGTTGCCGGTGCACTTATTCGGTCGAAGCCGTTGATTATCAAGATTGTCCCTTTGCTTCTTTTGGCTTTGTATGCCGAAAGTATCTCTGATGGAAAACTTTCGCCTCCCCGGTTGACAGCCGTTACCTTGAAACTATAAACCAAACCTTGTTCTATTTTTATTGTACAAGAAGAGCCGCTCACCAACTGACCATTATCAAATCCTCCGTACCCAATCCGAGTATAAACCATATACTCTTTAGGTTTAGCGGATGGCTCAAGTGGATCTTCTTTAGCCTGCCAACTTAGTTGCACTGTATTTTTTTTCTTACCCATCTTAATGGCAAAATGACTTATTGGCAACGGTTGCACTGTATAACTAGCATCATGTTGTGAAGCTACAAATCGAAGTATGGATTTATATATCGAACGTCCAACGGCAAACTTAAAATTCGGGTCGTGACCTAGTTTCATATCTGCAAAGTTCTGATGAGAGAGCAGTTCAAGTATCATTGAAGGTACTGCCGGAAGTCGAGTTTCGCTGTAATTCTTGTCCCACATTCCTCGGCGATTCCATTGCACATTAAATAAAGAAGGAATATCTTTTTTTAAACCTGTGAGCATGATGTCCGCAAGGTCTCGAGAAGCGTAGCGAGAGATACCGGAATTTAGTTTTCCTTCGTTAAATTCCGAAGTGTAGATACCTAAACTGCCGACAATATCATTGTTTTTGGTAAAACCGGCATCACTATGAATACCCATCGACATCTCAAAAGGAATTCCTAATCCTTGTTCTGTAGGATTATAGACTGAGTTTCCCGAAAGATAGTTTGTCATTCGGGAACGAACATTAATATCATCGGTGTAATCGTTAGTTCCTTCTTTCCCACTATAGATATTGTAAGGCATTCCTGCCCATTGCGCCGAATATCTTGCTGCTTCGAGATAACGAGGTAGCCCACTGGTAGAAGATTGTTGACGAGTTGCTCCTCGTGCTATATTGCCCATTCCTCCGCCAAAGCGGACAGCATCTGCACAAACAACACCTTTTTGAGAACTTTCGTTGCTAAGCACTACCATTCCATAATCATTGTTCCCTTTATCGAACTCAAACGTACCTAAGTAAACCCATGTCCCTCCGCCTATTTGTTGGTTCACTTTAAATTCCGTGGCTCCACCGTTGTGAAACACTGTATATTTAGCATCCGAAATACTTTGTGGTAATGTTTTATAAGAGATATAAACAGCATATTTACCTGTTTCCGGTAGAGTGGGAATCCATTCGGCAAAGGCTTTATACTTCTTCTTTTCTGTTTTTGTATAGCGTGCTGTACCCGAAGTAAAAGGATTTTCGTTATCGTAATAGCGTTCTTTCTTTTTAGCAAAGCCTGCTATATCGGGGGTATTCCAACGAGATTTACGGCTTTTCCCTTCTATATAAATAGAACCGGAACGAGGAGTGTCGTTGTCTACAATTACTTCGTTGCGCTGAGTATCTCTTTCGCGAGGAGTAAACACTATCGCACCGGCATTCTCAAGCATTGGTAGCACGTAGGGCAATACGAACGATTGTGTAAACATATCTTCGGTGGTACAATAAAGTCGTGGTCGTTGCCAAGCCCATTCGTTACTTGTACTTTTAAAATACTTTCCATGACTTTGCCAAAGCGCAATGTGCCGATTCTGTAAACCACGGTTGATAGTATAAGGAACAGAAGTGTTTTTTACCCAAGGCTCACCTTTGTAGTCAATATTCAATGACAATCGTTCCTTATCTTTCTTTTTATCGCGGAAAAAGTTTGGAATAAGTTCCTCTATCGGTTTCCCATTTACATATACGGTAGTTGTATAATAGTTTACCGGTCCGGGAAGTATTTTACTTAGTTGCCGATAAATACCTTCTACCGTTTCCGGCAAAAAGGGTTGATAAGCAAAGCTTTCACCGGTATGGATAGCAAGCTCTTTTCTATTATGATTAATTTCGAAACTCTTTAGCTTTACTTTTCCGATAGATGATGAAGAGGTTGTATAGTTTGAAAAATATTCATCAAGCCTATCTTTCACATTCCTTTCCAAGTCTTGTGAAAATACGTTTCCGCTCAGAATAACTAAGTAGGCGAGTAATAAATAGCATCTTTTCATGGCACAAGAATAAGTTATTCTGTATATAAGTCTTTCATCTTTTCGATGTCAACTCCTAAATTGTACGTCAAATATTGATTAACGCCTCCAAACTCGGAATCAATCACGTCGAAAGCTGCTTGTAAATAAGTTGAATCTACTGTACTCAATGGTGCTAAAGCAGGATATAGCGTAGTGAAATAGTCATACTTACCTTTTAGATACTCAGCTGATAAAAGATAATCTTCCATGATTATTTCCCGCTCAACGTTCAAAGATGAAAGAAAAAGAGCCGCTGCAATGCCCGTACGGTCTTTTCCTGCGGAACAGTGAAAGAGGAGAGGAGTGAAGCTGTCTGCTTGCAAAATTCTGAATAGTTCTTTGTAAACATCTTGAGAATGCTTGATGATAATCTCATAGACTTCCGGCATGATGGTAGGCACTCGTTTTAAGTCAAAGTTTGCCATGTCGCTCATATCGCCTGCGTCAATGGGCATCCAAATAGATTGTTCTACGCTATCAGCTTCTTTGTCAATAGCTACACTTCGTTCTTTTTTACTTCTGAAGTCTATGTACGTTTTTAATCCTATCTGATTGAGCAAAGAGATGTCTTGTTCTGTCAATTGATTTAAATCTCCTGAGCGGAACACCTTTCCCCATTTTACGCGGCGATGATTCTTTGTTGTGTAACCTCCTAAGTCTCGTACATTGTAAGCTCCTTGGATAGGAAGCAGCCGAGTATGTTGATGCTCATTCATATTTTATCTTCTTTGTTTTGTAATTCTATGTAAAGTAACGAAAAAGGGTGAAGAGTATCGAAACTCTTCACCCTTCTTTATGCTTTTTTTACTTATTTATAGAGGAATGTACTCTACAAAAGCTTCCATAGCTTCGTAAGAAGCAAGCCCTAAACTATCGTATAAAGCAGCAGTATTACGATTCCTATCTTCAGAACGTTGCCAGAATAGGCGGTCGTCGTTTCCAAGGAATGGTGCGCTCTCCATCTGAGACTGATGTTTCAAGATAGAATTACGTTTAGCGCGCAACTCTTCAGGACTGATAGGTACGGTCATTTCTATATTTTCAATTTCCCATTCTGCCCATGCGCCACGATACATCCAAATACGGCATTCTTTTAACCATTTAGCGCCTTCTTCCTTTTCTAAATCAATAGCTGCGAGCACGGAGTCGGTACATACACGGTGTGTTCCGTGTGGATCGGCAAGGTCTCCTGCTACAAATATTTGATGAGGCTTCACTTCTCTAAGTAGATTGCGTACAATCTCTACATCAGCTTCGCTAATTGGATTCTTTTGAATTTTACCTGTTTCATAAAAAGGTAAGTCAAGAAAGTGAACGCGATTTAAAGGAATGTTACTATATGCACAAGCAGTACGAGCTTCGCCTCTACGGATAAGTCCTTTAATAGTAAGGATGTCGCGAGTATCTATGTCGCCTTCTTTCTTTTCTTTGAGATATTTACGTATCTCGGCATACATATCGTTAACTACTTTGTCTTCTCCGTTATTGAATATCTGATTGAATCCATTGATGAAGTGTAAGAAACGAACTACTTCTTCATCTCCAACAGCAATGTTACCGGAAGTTTCGTAAGCAACGTGTAATTCATGCTTTTGCTCTACTAAGCGACGGATGGTACCTCCCATGGAGATAACATCATCATCGGGATGTGGAGAAAATACGATAATACGTTTAGGAAAAGGTTTTGCACGCTCAGGACGATAAGTATCGTCTGCATTAGGTTTTCCACCCGGCCATCCGGTAATAGTATGTTGAAGGTCGTTGAATATTTTAATGTTTACGTTGTAAGCAGAACCAAACAAAGCTAATAGTTCACTTAGTCCGTTTTCGTTGTAATCCTTGTTTGTTAGTTTAAGAATAGGCTTTTTGGTTTGTGTACAAAGCCAAACGATAGCACTACGAATTAATTTATCGTTCCATTCACAAGAAGTCACTAACCAAGGTCTTTGTATGCGGGTTAAGTGAGCAGCTGATGATAAGTCTACAGCGATGTGAGCATTATTATGATTTTGTAGATATGAAGCAGGGATAACATCTGTTACTTTCCCTTCAACCGTTTCTTTAATCATGTCAGCTTTTTCTTCTCCCCATGCCATTAGATAAATCTTTTTGGCGGCTAAAATGGTAGAGATACCCATTGTGATGGAACTAACCGGAACGTTTTCTGTACCGCCAAACACTTTGGATGCTTCGTTTCGTGAAGTATTGTCTAATAGAATAAGACGGGTAGTGGAATTTATTTGAGAACCGGGTTCATTGAAACCTATGTTCCCTACGCGCCCTATTCCTAACAGAATAATATCTATACCTCCCAAACTTTCGATGCGTTGCTCGTAGAGACGGCAATATTCAAATATAGCATCTTGAGCGATAGTTCCGTCTAATGTGAAGACATTTTGTTTATCAATATCCACGTGACTTAAAAACATTTCTTGTAAAGCCTTGAAATTGCTATAAACAGCTTCGGAAGAGAGAGGATAGTATTCGTAAACGTTGAATACAACAACGTTGCGGAAACTTAGTCCTTCTTCTTGATGCATACGGATAAGTTCAGCGAAAACAGCTTGAGGAGAATTACCTCCTGCAAGAGCTAATACGCAAAATCTACCTGCTCTTTGTTTCTCACGGATAGCTTGAGCTATTTCGTTAGCGATATGACGTGCTCCTTCTTCTACTGATTCATAAATATCAGTCGGAATTTTCTCGAAGCGAGTTAAGACTGAACGTTGAAAAGCGTTCTCCGGTTTGTAATACTTCGTAGAAACTCGATTTAGAGTTATCTGCGAGCTAAGATTAGTTTTCATAAGTTTGTCTATGATAAGATTAGAATATGATTTAAGCGAACTACAAAAGTACTAAATACTTTATAATTATTCCAACTATAATGCGAAATAATATTTAAGGTGACTGATGTAAAATACATTTTAAATATTGATTATGTTTTTTATTTATTGTTAACTACCATGGGATGATTTCTACTTGTCTAAATTATTAATTTGTTTGACTCTAAAGTTCCTTATATGAAAAATAGATTGCTATTTGTTTTGCTAAGTTGTTTTTGTTTCCTATTCACTCAAGCACAAGCAGAATTTATGACTTGGATTTTTAAACATTAAAAATAAATGATGATATATTCTCCTTGCTATTAAAAATATTTAATATACCTTTGATAACAATTTAGAATCTAGGGAAATAGTACATGAACATGACAAAGGGAAAAGATTTTATCATAAACGACGACAATATAATAGTTTATTTAAAGGAAGGAAATGAACGAAGCGTTCCGTTTCCTTTTCGATAATTATTATGTGTTTTTGTGCACAATAGCCCGAAGTTATTTAAAAGACAGTTTTGTATCAGAGACGATAGTAGGAGACCTTATTTATAATATATGGAAACTTAGAGGACGCATAGAAATAAAAACTTCTCTAAAGGCATATCTTATACGGAGTGTAAAAAAATAGTTGTATTAATTATCTACAGCAAGAATACATCAAACGTGAAGTTAGCGTCGATCAATATGAAGATAAGGCAGCCATTGAAGAACTCTTTTGTACGGAGAATAAACATCCTTTAGAAACTTTATTTTAATAATCTTTCTATTGGGAGGTATGAATTTATTCTCTCAAAATTATCCTAAAGGGAATGGTAATATTATTCGGCTATTAACATACAATACACACTATTGTAAAGGAACGGCAGACTCGGGTTTAATGGAAAAAAATCTTATAAAATTAGCCAAACTAATAAAACGTTAGATGCGGATGTTGTAGCTTTGCAAAAATTAGATAATGGATCGAAAAGTAGAGGACATCGTTTTCTCTTAAAGGATATTGCGGAAGCAACGGGTATAGAATATGTTGCTGTTTTTGTGAGTTTTAAGTTAAAAACTAATTAATTTCTATTGTATGAAAACGTATTTATTATTGCTTTCCCTCTTTGTGTTGAGCTCTTGTGGAAAACAAATAACTCAGTCCAACGAAGCTATGTCTAACATGGTTGAACGTCTTATTCCACAAAGTAGTTCTTCATTTATCTTTGAACAAGTTCCTGCAGATAGCGATTTCTTCGAATTGGAACAGAAGGAAGAAAAGGTACTGATTAGAGGTAATAATGGCGTTTCCATGGCAAGAGGATTAAATCATTATTTGAGAAACTATTGTCATCTTTCTACTTCGTGGTGTGGGGAAAATATGGTATCATTGCCTAATCCTCTTCCCGGTATTACCGAAAAAGTGAGAGTGGAGGCTTCTGTTCCTTATCGATATTATTTGAATTATTGTACTTACAGCTATTCTATGGCTTTTTGGACTTGGGAGCAATGGGAAAAGGAAATAGACAGAATGGCTTTGCAGGGGGTTAATATGCCTTTAATGGCTGTGAATAGTCAATATGCAGTGTGGCAAAATACCTTGCGTAGACTTAACTTTACAGAAGAGGAGATTTTGAAATTTTTGCCGGGAGCAGGTTACGAAGCTTGGTGGCTGATGGGTAATCTTGAAGGCTTTGGTGGTCCGGTTTCGCAAGAATTTATTGCTAAACAAACAGATTTGGAGAAGAAAAAGCTGGCGCGCATGAATGAGTTGGGAATGAAACCTGTGTTTCAAGGTTTTTATGGGATGGTACCTAATAGCTTGAAATCTAAATATCCGAATGCACGCATTAAGGAACAAGGGCAATGGCTTGCTTATCAACGTCCTGCGTTTTTAGATCCTGCCGACCCATTATTCGATAAAATTGCTTCTATCTATTACGAAGAACAGAAAAAAATGTTTGGAGATGCACATTTCTATGGCGGTGATCCTTTTCACGAGGGAGGTATTTCGGAAGGTATAGATGTGAAACTTGCCGCACAACAGATTCTACAATCTATGAGAAAAAATACGCCGAATGCTGTTTGGATTTTGCAAGGATGGCAATGTAACCCATCGAAGGAGCTAATTTCCGGCTTAAAAAAAGGAGAAACAATAATCTTAGATTTGATGGCTTGCGAACGTCCTCAATGGGGAGGAGTAGAAAGTTCTTTGTTTCATAAACCGGATGGACATTTGAATCATCAATGGATTTGGTGCGCATTGCCAAACTTTGGTGGAAAGACAGGATTACATGGTAAAATGAGTAGCTATGCTTCGGGACCGATATTTGCAAAGAATCATCCAATGGGAAAGAATATATGCGGAATAGGAACTGCTCCCGAAGGTATTGGCACCATTCCTGTGGTGTATGATATGGTGTATGATATGGCATGGCGCACAGATAGTGTTTATGTGCCTACTTGGTTAGCCAATTATACTCACTACAGATATGGAAGTGAAGACGCTAATTGCAATCGTGCTTGGGAGATTCTTTCAAAAACAATTTATGAATGTCACAATGAGATAGGAGGACCTGTGGAATCTTATGTTTGCGCACGTCCTGCAGACACTGTTAAGTGTGCTTCTTCGTGGGGAACTTCAAAAATATTCTATGAACCTATGTCTATTATAAACGCATGGTCGCTGATGTTTAGTTCTCGAACAAAATTCAAAAGTTCAGATACTTATAATTACGATTTAGTAGACCTTACCCGACAAGTATTGGCCGATTATGCCAAATATTTGCATCAGGAGATGGTAATTGCTTTCCAAAAGCAGGACAAAAAGGCCTTTGCTGAATACAGTAATAAGTTCTTAATTCTTATCAAAGATCAAGATCGTCTTCTTTCTACTCGTAAAGAATTTATGTTGGGTACTTGGCTAGCAGAAGCTGAGGCTCTTGGTTGTAATTCGGAAGAAAAGCAGCGATTTGTAACTAATGCTAAAAGGCAGATAACCACTTGGGCTGATATAGATTCTTCATTGCACGATTATGCTCATAAAGAATGGAGTGGGTTATTAATTGATTTCTATTTACCTCGTTGGGAAGCTTATATTACTTATAAGTCGGCATTGTTGGGCGGTAATAAGGCAGCAAAGAAACCCGATTATGCAAAGATGGAAAAGGAATGGGTATTGACTGATTCGGCTTATCCCACTAAAGTTAATCCGGAGGGGGCAATTCCAATTGTTGAGGATATATACAACATTTACTATAAAGAGATGACGAAAGCCTACAAATAACAACATAAACACAAAATAGAATGCGAACAAACTTCTTTAAGCTATTTATTGCCGGTGTCCTTTCCTAATATTGGAGGATATCCTCGCGTAGGGAACAATAAGGGCTTTGTTATAGCTCAGCAGGGTAAAGAGTTTGCTTTGCCAACTGTATTATATAATAAATAAAAGCTTAGGTTTTAGAATGTTATAAGAAAGATGTTTTAGTGGTTTGTAACTACTAAGGCATCTTTTCTCATTTATATTTCTCTTTCTGTAGCTTTGTATGAACCTTTTGGCGTATCTTTGTAGCTTCATTAACGCTATTAATCTACAAGAATGTCCGAAAACGAATTTATCATAGTCCTCACTCATCATCAGATTTTGGGCTCATTACTTATTCCTTATTATGCCAAAAGAGAATCTGAAGATGTACTAAATGTTGAAGAGCAAGCAGGAATAGCTTCTCTTGCTGATACTTCGTTGACGGATGTTCAAAAGAAAGTGGTGCGTTTGGCACTAAACTATTCAGAAAAGAATTTGATGATAGCCTATTCTAATGAAAAGAGAGTGTCTGATTTCTTTAGGAAACTGCACGAAGGTACTCTTAAAACAGAAATTCGTCCTTATATAGAAAAGCAGCTACATGCAATTATAGAGTTGGTTAAGCTTAATAACTTATCTATTTATAATAAGGATGCAGGGAAGAAGGTCTTGTATGCTCATAGTCGTTTCGATATTCCAACAGAATATACTCAAGCAAACTTTTTGTTTGAAGCCAATGACGATTATTTTCGTTATTCAATAACTTGTACTCAAGGTGGTGTGCCTATCGAACTTTTAAATAAGAAACCGGCTGTTGTGCTTTCCTCTCAACCTGCTTGCATTTTGTTGAGGAGTGAACTTTTAGTGTTTGAAGAGATGAAAGCTGCTCGAATACTTCCTTTCTTGACTCGAAAATACGTGAGGGTGGACGCTTCGGAAACACGTAGATATCTGGAGAAGATAACGTTACCTGTTGTGCAATCTTATCCTACAGAAGCAATTGGTTTTGAAATTAAAGAAGAGGTAATAACTTGCGTACCGGAGCTTAGCTTCGAGGTATTCAACGGCGAAGAATCTGTGCGTTTGAGCTTCAAGTATGGAGATAGAAGTTTTGAATTAAGTGAACCTGCTTTTGCAAAATATCCTCGTTTATCAGATGATAACAACGATATCTTTTACTTCTGTCGTGATGAAGAAAAGGAGAACAGACTAGCTACCCGTATGGAGACAGAAGGCTTGAAGCAAGTTGCTTCGGGAATATACATTCTCCCTACCTCTGCCGGTGGGCATACTTTAAAGGGTTGGGTAAAAGCCCACGAACGTTTGTTCTTATAATTTTTCTATTTCAGCATTCATCTCTTTCTCATCAACAAGTATGCTGTCACCTTCTGCTAAGTCAATAGAGTCGTTATCCTCTTTAGGATATGCGCTCTGACATTGGTAAGATTTAGTGATAGCTTGCTTAGGTTTTGGAAACTTAGCTCTATATTTAGATAAATCTTTGTTGGCGAGCACTTTCTCCATAAAGTAGCCAAAGATAGGGAGTGCTGTACGACTTCCTTGCCCCAAAGCACCTGTACGGAAGTGAATACTTCGATACTCGCCTCCTACCCATGCGCCTCCCACTAAGTTAGGAGTAACACCAACGAACCATGCGTCGGAATGATTAGAAGAAGTTCCGGTCTTTCCTCCGAAATCGGTATTGTAGCGGAATAAATCGAAACTCCATAAAGCTTGAGATGTTCCCATTGGCTCAGATAGACCTGCGGCCAGCATTTGTGTCATTAAGAAAGCAGTCTCATAGGGGAGGGCTTGTGTTTGCTTAGGCTCGTAGTTATAAAGTATATTGCCTTCTCGGTCTTCGATTCGAGTAACCAAAACAGGGTCGTGCTGCTTTCCATCATCAATTACAGTGCCGTAGGCATTAACCAATTCTAATAGTGATACATCCGATGCTCCCAAACTTAGAGCTGGAGTTTCTTCCAATTTAGTTTTGATACCCATTGCGTAAGCAGTCTTGATAATATCTTTGATGCCTATCTCTTTGGCTACTTGCACGGCAATAGTATTAATAGAACGTGCAAAGGCAGCTTTTAAACTCATTGTATCTCCTGTGAATTCACCATTAGCATTGCGGGGAACCCATTTTGCAGGCTTACCATCTTCTAATACATCCCATGCTAGATAATTGTCCACACGCATATCGCAAGGAGAAAGTCCTTTGTTGAATGCTGCACTATAAACAAAAAGTTTAAAAGTGGAACCCGGCTGACGTTTAGATTGTACTTTATCGTACTTCCATGAATTGAAATTAATGTCACCCACCCATGCTTTTACAAAGCCTGTTTGTGGCTCCATCGCTACAAAACCACAGTGCATGAATCGTTCCATATAGCGGATAGAGTCCATTGTGCTGAATGTGGTATCTTTTGTTCCCAAGTTATAATCAAATACCTTTAGTCGATGAGGCTTGTTGAGGTAGAAGGTGATAGAATCCTCTTCTGCAGGAAACTTTTGTTTCAGCATTTTATAAGCCACTGTTTTGGTCGCTAACTTTTCAATGAAGTTACTTATCTCGTTGTGTTCTCTGTCCTGCCAAGGATTTTCTTTTCCCCAATGATTATCGAAGTTGCGTTGTATAATGCGCATTTGTTTGTCGGCAGCTTCTTCGGCATATTGTTGCATTCGAGTATCAATGGTAGTATATATCTTTAGTCCATCGGCATATAGATCAATCTCTTTTTCTTTGCACCAATCCTTGAGTGATTCTGCTACTGCTTCTCTGAAGTAAAGTGCTTGCCCACCGTAGTTACTTTCTTGACTATAGTTTAGTTGGATAGGAATCTGTTTCAACGAGTCTAATTCTGCGGCAGTAATCAGTTTGTGATTGAATAAATTGTCCAATACCACGTTGCGTCGTTTAATACTATTTTTTGGATTAGAACGTGGATTGTATCTGCTGGTAGCTTTGAGTAGTCCCACAAGGGTAGCAGCTTGCTCAATAGTGATGTCTTTGGGTAAAGTGTTGAAGTAAGTTTTGGCAGCAGTTTTTATTCCGTAGGTGTTACTTCCAAAGTCTACCGTATTGAAATACATGGTCAGTATTTCCTTTTTGGTATAGAACATTTCAATCTTCACCGCGGTAATCCATTCTTTGGATTTCATAATAAGAAGTTTCACTCCCGGCAAGTAACCGAGTAGTCCGGTAGAGTATTGTGAACGCACCTTAAACATATTCTTTACTAATTGTTGCGTGATGGTACTTGCTCCGCGTGCTTTGCCTCGTGCCATATCTTTTATAGCGGCAAACACTCCTTGAAAGTCCACTCCACAATGTTGATAGAAGCGTTCATCTTCGGTGCTAATAAGTGTCTTTATTAATATAGGTGAGATTTCTTCGAATTCTACCGGTGTCCTATTTTCGGTGAAGAACTTACTAATTAATTTACCATCGGCGCTGTAAATCTCCGAAGCCACGCTTTGATTGGGATTATTGATGCTCGATAGACTAGGCGACTTACCAAATAACCAAAGAAAGTTGCAGTCTACCATAATTAAATAGACCGAGAAGGAGAGAATGAAAGTGACAAATATCACAAGTAGCTTTTTGTACCAAGTAGTTTGTTGGTAAAGTGATTTATACCAATGAATAAAGGCTTTACATTTGTTCTTTACGAAACTGATAGCACTTTGCAGGTGCTTAAGCCATTTCTTTTTATCGAAGTTTATCATGTGTAATCTCTCTAGTTGTAATTGCGCGACAAAAGTACTCATTTAGTTTTGGAAAATGGAAGAGAGGATAACATTATTTTATGTGTAAGAGATTCTCTCTTCCAACTAAATGTATATCTTTGCAAACAGATAGAAAAGAAAAACCTAATTTTATAACTTACATAAAAGAGCAAACATTATGAAACCAACATTATTTGTATTGGCAGCAGGTATGGGTAGCCGTTATGGCGGATTGAAACAGTTAGATGGGCTGGGTCCTAACGGTGAAACAATTATGGATTATTCCATCTTTGATGCCATTCGTGGCGGCTTTGGTAAATTAGTATTCGTTATTCGTAAAGACTTTGAAAAAGATTTCCGTGAAAAGATTATCAGTAAGTATGAAAATCATATCCCTGTGGAAGTTGTATTTCAAGGAATAGATAATTTGCCTGCAGGTTTTACTTGTCCCGAAGGTAGAGTAAAACCATGGGGTACAAACCATGCTGTATTGATGGGAAAGGATGTGATTAACGAACCTTTTGCCGTTATCAACGCTGATGATTTCTATGGTCAACATAGTTTTGCAGTGCTGGGCGAAGCTCTCAGTAAAATGAGCGGAAGGAAGAATGATTATTGCATGGTAGGCTATCGAGTAGGCAACACACTTTCGGAAAGTGGTTCTGTGGCTCGTGGCGTATGTGAGAAAGATGCAAATGATTATTTGACAACAGTAGTTGAACGTACGGCTATTGAACGTATTGATGGTAAAGTTTCGTTCAAAGATGAGAATGGGAAGATGGTTTGTATTGATGATAATACTCCTGTGTCAATGAATATGTGGGGTTTCACACCGGATTATTTTAAGTATTCTGAGGATTTCTTTATTAACTTCTTAAAGGAAAACAGCAGTAATCTGAAGTCGGAATATTTTATTCCATTAATGGTGAACGAACTCATTAATAATGGAACAGCTAGAGTAAAAGTGCTCGACACTACTTCTAAATGGTTTGGCGTAACGTATGCTGCCGACCGTCAATCGGTAGTAGATAAGATTAAAGCATTGGTAGACGCCGGCGAATATCCTAGTAAATTGTTCTAAGAGATTTAGAAATAAGATTATAGTTGCGGGTTTCGCAGACGACACGGTTTATTAATTCTTACCGTTTCGTCTGTGGAATCCGCATCTTTTTAGCTACCTTTGTGCCTTCATACCATAAGAAGAAATAGAACATGATATCAGTAGAAGCTTTACATGTGGAGTTTGCCGCCACGCCTTTATTCGACGACGTTACTTACGTTATCAATCCCAAAGACCGCATTGCTTTAGTTGGGAAAAACGGAGCCGGCAAGTCTACTATGTTGAAGATATTAGCCGGTTTACAAACACCTACTTCGGGTAATGTGGCTATTCCCAGAGACGTAACTATCGGATACTTGCCTCAGGTGATGATTCTCAGTGATGAGCATACTGTAATGGAGGAAGCGGAAATGGCATTCGAACATATCTTTGAATTGCAAGCGGGTATAGAACAAATGAATCAAGAACTTTCTGACCGCACCGATTATGAATCAGAAAGCTATCATAAACTTATTGAACGCTTTTCGCACGATAACGAACGTTTCTTGATGATGGGGGGCACTAATTTTCAAGCGCAGATTGAGCAGACACTGATTGGCTTGGGTTTTAATCGTAGCGACTTCAATCGTCCGACTTCTGAATTTAGTGGGGGGTGGAGAATGCGTATTGAACTTGCTAAACTGCTGCTTCGTCGTCCCGATGTACTTCTATTGGATGAGCCTACTAATCATCTCGATATTGAATCTATCCAATGGCTAGAGAATTTTTTGTCGACGCATTGTAATGCAGTGGTATTGGTATCTCACGATAGAGCTTTTATAGATGCTGTCACTACTCGTACTATAGAAATCTCTTGCGGACGTGTTTTTGATTACAAGGTTTCGTATTCTAAATATGTGGAGCTACGGGCTGAACGTCGTGAACAACAGCAACGGGCTTACGAGAATCAGCAAAAAATGATACAGGAAACGCAAGACTTTATTGAACGTTTCCGTTATAAACCAACTAAGGCAGTACAAGTGCAGAGCCGTATCAAACAGTTGGCAAAGATTATTCCTATTGAGGTGGACGAGGAAGATAATTCTAGCTTACGTCTTAAGTTTCCTCCCGCACCTCGTTCGGGCAACTATCCGGTGATAACCGAGGATTTAAAGAAAGCCTACGGCGACCATATTATCTTTCATCATGTAGATCTTACTATAGAGCGAGGCGAAAAGGTTGCTTTTGTGGGTAAGAATGGTGAGGGGAAGTCTACTTTAGTGAAGTGTATCATGGAAGAGATAGACTATGAAGGTAAATTAACTCTAGGTCATAATGTACAGATAGGCTATTTTGCGCAGAATCAAGCTCAACTATTGGACGAGAACCGTACGGTATTCGATACTATAGATTATGTAGCGCAAGGAGATATCCGTACTAAAATACGCGATATTCTTGGTGCCTTTATGTTTGGTGGTGAAGCTTCGGACAAAAAAGTGAAAGTACTTTCCGGAGGTGAACGAAGTCGTTTGGCTATGATTAAGCTACTGCTTCAACCGGTGAACTTGCTTATTCTTGATGAGCCTACCAACCATTTAGATATGCGCTCTAAAGATGTGCTTAAGGATGCTATCAGGGAATTTGACGGGACGGTCATCGTTGTTTCTCACGACCGTGAGTTTCTCGATGGCTTGGTCACTAAAGTTTATGAGTTCGGTGGTGGTAAGGTGAAAGAACATTTGGGAGGTATCTACGACTTCTTGCAACGTAAACAGATGGCAAGTCTCAACGAATTGCAAACAAAAAGGGGATTAAGTGCATCGCCTATCATTAGTTCTACTATTTCTGCTGCTGAGGAAACTGAAGCACCGAAAGAGAATAAGTTGTCGTACGAAGCACAGAAGGAACAAAGCAAAAAAATACGTAAGGCGGAAAAGCTGGTAGTTGATTGCGAAAAGCGTATTGAACAGTTGGAAGCGGATATCGCTGTTCTCGAAGAACGTATGGCGAGTCCCGAAGAATCATCTTCTAGCGATTTGTACGAACGTCATCAGCAACTAAAAAAAGAGCTTGACCATACGGTGGAAGAATGGGAGACTGTTTCAATGGAATTAGAAGAGTTAAATTAAATTAGTTATATATTTACAGTTATGAAAGCAAAACATTATTTACCCTTAGTAGCATTAGCACTTATGGCAACAAGCTGTAGTAGTAAGAAAGAAGTGATGGGCGCAGGCATTGAGATTGCTAACCTAGACACTACCGCCGTTATTGGCGCAGACTTTTATCAGTATGCCTGTGGAGGTTGGATGAAAAACCATCCACTTACCGGCGAGTATTCACGTTTCGGCTCGTTCGATTTATTGGCAGAGAACAATCGCGAACAGCTAAAAGGACTTATTGAGGAATTAGCTTCTACTACCAATAATCCAAAAGGAAGTGTAGCACAAAAGATTGGTGACCTTTACAACATGGCAATGGATAGTGTCAAACTGAACGCTGATGGCATTATTCCCATAAAGGCAGAATTAGCACGCATTGCAGCAGTAAAAAGTCCGGCAGATATTTCTAAATTGATGGCAGAACTGCATCTCAAAGGACAAGACCCGTATTTCTCTGTTTATGTAGGCGCAGATCCAATGAACAGTAATATGAACTTGGTGCAAACCTATCAGAGTGGCATCAGCTTGGGCGAGAAAGAATATTATATCGATCAGGATGCGGCAACAAAGAGTATCCGTGATAAATATAAGACTCATGTGGGCAAGATGTTTGAATTAGCAGGATTTACTCCCGCCGAAGCTAAAAAGAATATGGAAGCAGTGATGGAGATTGAAACTCGCATTGCGAAAGCATCGTTTAGTGGAGTAGAACAAAGAGATCCTCACGCCAATTACCACAAGATGACGATTGGTGAGTTGAAAGCTAAGTTTCCGAGCATCAATTGGGAGGTATATTTCACTACTTTGGGACTGAAAAGCGTGAAAGACTTGAGCGTATCTCAATTAGAACCCATTAAAGAAGTGGCTGACATTATTGCTAACGTACCGATGGATAAGCAAATAGCCTATCTTCAATGGAAACTTATTGATGCTTCGGCTAGTTATCTTAATGATGAGATGGGAACACAAAACTTCGACTTCTATGGCAAAACTCTTTCCGGAAAAAGCGAACAAAAACCTCGTTGGAAGCGTGCAGTAGGTACGGTAGATGGAGTGCTTGGCGAAGCCGTTGGGCAGATGTACGTAAAGAAATACTTTCCTTCTGAAGCAAAAGAACGAATGGTTCAATTGGTGAAGAATTTGCAAACTGCCCTTGGGGAACGTATTGCAAAGCTCGAATGGATGGGCGACTCTACAAAGATGAAAGCTAAAGAGAAATTGAATAGTTTTTATGTTAAGGTGGGTTATCCTGATAAATGGAGAGATTATACAAATTTGAATATCGCAAACGATTCTTATTGGGCTAATATAGAACGTGCTAATAAGTTTGAGTTTGCTTATATGATAGCAAAGGCCGGTAAACCGGTAGATAAAGATGAATGGGGCATGACACCTCAAACGGTGAACGCTTATTATAATCCGACAACCAACGAAATATGTTTCCCCGCAGGCATCCTTCAATATCCTTTCTTCGACATGAATGCAGACGATGCTTTCAACTACGGAGCAATTGGAGTAGTAATAGGACACGAGATGACTCATGGCTTTGATGACCAAGGCAGTCAGTTTGATGAATTGGGCAATATGAAAAATTGGTGGACGGCAGAAGACCATCGAAAATTTAAAGAAAAAACCAATACATTGGTTGCTCAATATAACGCTTATGAGCCAATCAA
>JAVVPX010000005.1:0-45200 GCA_036655555.1 Bacteroidaceae bacterium
GCTACGATTAATAATTTCATTTACAAACCTGCTCATCTATGAAAAATATAATATTTGCTCTATTTGTTATGTGTACCATCCCGATATTCCCAAGTACTTATCCTGAAGGCAACAACTCTTACTGCAATAGATTAGCCGATGCTGGGAACTATCTTTGGATAGCAAGTAATAAAGGATTGGTACGCTATGAAAAGACAACTGGTAAATGCGAATTTTATACAGAGAAAGTAGGTTATGACAACACTGCCATTTTTACTTGCGTTTATACGGACAATGAAGATAATCTATGGTTTGGAACTCGAAAGGATTATTTATGTAAATACAACGAAAGTTCTTTAAGTAAATATCAAGCCCATAATTTCTCTCCATTTTGCTGGTTTTCAATAGCTTTCGATACTAATAATGATCCGTGGTCTGCTAGCTCAGTTATATTTTATGACTATAAAAAGAATGATAATAAATATTTCAACTTTGGATCAATTAATCTAACTGGGGGAACTTCATGGATTATGGATATGAAGTTTGACAGCAAGGGAAATTTATGGATGGTTACAGATACAAGTCTTTACAATTATCACTATTTAGTGTGTAAAAAGAAAGAAGCTTCTAACATTGATTTTATCTTATCGGGATTAAAAGTAGCGACTTCACTAGCCATTGATTATCAAGATAATATATGGTTTGTATGCGACGATGGGATACATTATTACAATCCTAGAATTCAAACGGACATACACTACACTTCCGAAAACACCTCCAATATTCCTAATACTATTTATACGGCTTGTAAAATAGACAACAAGGGGAATATATGGTTCGTTGGTTCAACTTCTTTATTAAAGTATGACGGCAATAAATTTACGAGCTATGATTGTCCCGGATTTAATGAAGCACGCAGCATACTCTGTGACAATAATGTAATATGGATTTACACCAATAATGATGATGTATTTCGATTTGAAGAAGGGAAATTTACACACGTTCATATAGAAAACGGAACTTCAAATATAAATTTCACAAAGAATGATACTGACAAGCTTAGTGTTACTTGTAATAAAAACGGTATTATAAAAATCAACAGTAACAGAGAGATAACAAGAGTAAATATTTATACTATTTCCGGAGTTCTTGTTTTGTCATATCTATCCAATGGGGAGAAAGAAATTGTTCTAGAGAATTCTAAATTACCTAAAGGAATTTATTTATTTAAAACGAGCTATTCAGATAGTAAAATTACATCAAAAGTTTTCATCGAATAGTTGGTTTTACAAAGGGGAAACTTTTGTGCAAAAAATAACACTACACAAAATTTAAATATAACTCTTCGTTTTCAAACAAATGAGAGATAGTGGAAGACAATGGCAACAATATGATATTGCCCAATTTGAAAATATTATCTATTGATACAACTTAGAAATCAGTAATTTTCTGTAAGTTTGTCGAACTAACATTTTTAAAACAACTTGAATATGGACAAAGGAATTAAAATTGGTGCATTCATTTTAATGATAGGCATCGTTGCATTGGGATATTTTATCAAAAGTGGATTAGACAATTTCACTAACAAAGATAGAGTAGTGAATGTGAAGGGATTGGCAGAAATGGAGGTTAAAGCCAATAAAGTTACTTGGCCTTTAGTCTATAAAGATTTAGGGAATGACTTACCTATGTTGTACACAAAGATTAATAAGACAAACCTTGCCATCATTTCCTTTTTGAAGAAAAGCGGAATTGCAGAAACCGAGATAAGCGTCAATGCGCCCGAAATTATAGATATGCAGGCAGAAAGATACAATACTACGCCTTCTACCTATCGATACAATGTAACTTCGGTGATTATTGTCACTTCCAATAAGGTGGAGAAGGTACGCAAACTTATCAGCGAACAAAGCGAACTATTGAAACAAGGAATTGCTGTTTCGGGCGGTGACTATCGCTATAACGTGCAATATGACTACACAGACTTAAATACAATCAAGCCTCAGATGATAGAAGAAGCTACTAAGAATGCTCGTTCGGCAGCCGAAAAGTTCGCAAAAGATTCTGATAGTGAATTGGGAAAGATACGTAGAGCTTCGCAAGGACAATTCAGTATTATCGACCGTGACCCCAACACTCCTTATATTAAGAATGTAAGAGTTGTCACTACCATAGATTATACTTTAGAAGACTAACAGAATTAAAACTCAACTAACAACCGGGCATTAATTTGCCTGGAAGTTAGATAGTTTGGAACAGCATATTGTTGGTTATATACGTCCGTAACCCAATAATAAGAGTTCACGTTATTGATGTCTAATAAGTTAAACACATCCACTCCCAACCATACATTTTTGAAGCATCTTGCTATCTTATTGTTACTTTCTCTCTTTTCGTTGTTTATTAAACGATACGACATGCCTATATCTACTCTTCGATAAGATGGAGTACGGAAAACTGCTTTTTCTCTGCCTGTATGAGGAGGTCCGAAAGGTAAACCATCGGCAAAAGTAGCTTTAAGATTCATCTTCCAACGATCGTTTTGAGTAAAATAATCACTAAAATAAAAGGACATACTATAACGTTGGTCAGTTGGACGAGGTATCCATACGCCATTGATACGTTCTTTTGTTTGCATTAGCGAAAAACTTAACCACGAGTCTGTTCCGGGTACAAACTCTCCAAATAGTTTCATATCTAATCCAACGGCATAACCATCTGCCATATTATATCCATAATAGCTAACCCTCACATTATCTACATTATAGGGTACTAAATTGCTTAGTTTCTTATAATACATCTCGGCTGTGAACTTAAAAGGTCGATTCATTGCTCGAAATTTGTAGTCGCCTGCCAACACGAAATGAATAGAACGTTGCGACTTAATATCTTTATTGAGTGTCACAACAGCATTACCATTAATGGTAGTTGTATCTCTAAATTCCTTATAGAAAGGAGCTTGATAATATACTCCGGCAGCTAATCGAAAAGTGAAGTTCTCGTTAAACTTAGGAATCAAAGCTACGGAAGCACGCGGACTAAATATAAATTCTTTATTCCAATTCCAATAGCTTCCTCTGATGCCTGCATTTAAAGTAAACAGTCCCACTTTAGAAGAAAACTTATAAGTATCTTGCACATACATGGAGAATCGGCTGCTATTTATCTTATTTTTAGAAGATAGATTATAGATAAGTTTGAGTGTTTCGGGGTTGTGCGGCAAAGAATATCCGGCAGAATCTCTCATTTCCCATTCACGAAGTTTATCTTTGATACGTTCTCTTTTCAATTCTAAGCCCCATTTGATAGCATTGCTCTTAATTTGGTGATTACCCGTCAGCGCATAACTTTGTACATTGGCATTTAGATAATTACGAGCATGTTCCATGTAAGTACCCACTCCTACTGTTTGATCTTCGCTGGGCGTTCCATCAGGATTTGGTTCGTCTAACGCATTTAACCAATACTGTCCCGTGATGTCGTAAGTCTCTTCTTCTTTTGTTTCGAAAGCTGAAGCAAGGAAACTTACATCATGGTATTTGTTGAATCGGTGAGTTAGGTTTAGAGAACCGAAATAAGTACGGAAAAGGTCTCTTTCTTGTCCATCGAAGTACACTTTAAATTCTTTAACTGACTCCAACGTTCCAAACTTTGTAGTACGGTCGGCAGGCTTAAAGTTGTATTTGTTTTGAGAAAAGTTACCAATAAACCCTATCTCCCACCTTTTGTTAGGCGACCAATTGAGGTAGGTTTGATAATCCACGAAGCTTGGGTCGTATTCTCCTTTGGTATCTAAAGTCCCCAATAGGTAACGGTTCGTTTTGAATCGTACTCCGTTGGTCATGGAGAAGTGTTTGGTCGAAAACCCTACATAAGCACTTGCTCCCAACAAGCTCATTGCTCCACTTGCTTCGAAGCGTTGCGGTTTTTTATAAGTAATATCGAGCACCGAAGACATCTTATCACCGTATTTAGCTTCATAACCACCGGCAGAGAAGCCTATTTCGTGTACCATATCCGGATTAATAAAGCTCAAACCTTCTTGTTGTCCCGAGCGAATAAGCAAGGGACGATAGATTTCCACTCCATTGACGTACACAATGTTTTCGTCGAAGCTACCTCCTCGTACATTGTATTGCGAACTCAGTTCGTTGTTTGAACTAACTCCTGCTTGTGTGGCAATAAAAGATTCTACGCTTCCTCCCGAAGCATCTGGCATTAGTTTCGCACCTTTTATATCTAACTTAGCCGTACTTCCTGTTTGTCGTCGGCTTTCTGTAATTGTTACTTCTCCCAATTCGTAATCAGAGTTGGGCAACACTACATTAAGTGTAATCTTCCCGTGAGGATTTTTTAGAATCTTCTTACGAGTTTGATAACCTAACATTGAATAGACAAGCACCACTTCGTCTTGGCTCGATATGGTAAGCGAATAATGTCCTTTGAGATTACTTACTGTGCCGACAAGTTGCTTCTCCACGCGTATATTCACTATTTCTATCGGTTCGTTGTTCTCGTCAGTTACCGTTCCTGTTATAGTAGCTTTACCTTGCGCAAAGACGCATAGTGGAAAGAATATATATAAAAGTGCTATTAAAGCGCGACCTTTCATCATTTAGTTATCAGATATGTTTTATTTATAACGTAGAAATGGCGTTATAGGTATATTTTCGCCAACAAATTATTTAAAGTTTTCCACCGGAATCGGAACCAACGTCGGGTGCTACTTTGCTTTCCTCCAAAGCGAAGTACAAAATTCCGATAGCCATGTTTTTCAAAAGGTAATCCCACATCTAGAAATTCCACATGACGATAAGCGTTTGCGTGCGCATATTCTATCGTTTTCCAAACAGCCAAAACGCCGGGATATTGCTTAGCGTAAGTTTTCTTCATTCCTCCCGAAAACCAAATATAAGCATTGTTGTCGGAGAAGATGCACACCGAACCTCCTATTATTTTATTTTTATAGCGTACAATAAATATCTTGCCTATTTCTATTCCCACTGTTTTACTCACCAAACGTTGAAAGAAAAGTAAACTTGGAAAGTGCTTTAAAATCTTTCCCGAATAGTTTTTTTTCAACATACGAGAGAACTCTATGATATCTTCATCATTCTTAGCTTCAATAACTTGCGCCCCATTTTTAAAACCTTTCCTTATTTGCCGACGGCGAGAGTAACTAATTCTATCCATTGGCGACTTCATGCTGTGAATAGAGTTGCGCACTCGAAGCCAATTGACCGGGAAATATTGATTTCGACGAAAACATTTATATCCAAAGAGGGAATTTTCTAAATTGCGGAACTCAATGAGAAAAGATTTAGAAAGCATTTCGTTAGTGAGATGCTCCAATATTTCATCAAAGATTTCTTCTTGGTCGAGTGTATCGTCCAGATATTCTCCTATTCCGTATATTTCGCAACGATAAATAAAGGAAGGTGGAAATAGTCGGGTACTCTTTCGAGTGACAGCAAGTAGTTTCACCACCGGACGTTCATCAATAGAACCCACAATGAGTATCGGCTCATAGTTTGGAGTAGCTTCGTAGACCAAAAACAATTCTTTGGAATGAAAGATATTGGTACCCGGAAGCTCGGGAACTTGATTGCCTTGATAATATGTAGTTAGTTTGAGTGACATATTGCTTGCAAATTTATCAAATATTGTTTATCATTCCGCATTCTAATCGTATATTTGTACACAATTACAATATTAATTACCTATTAACGACTAAAGAGATGGAACAATTCAGTGAATTGATAAAAAATAGACGAAGCATGAGGAAATTTACCTCAGAGGCTATTTCACAAGAGCAAGTAGTTACTTTACTGAAGAGTGCGCTCATGTCGCCCACTTCTAAACGTAGTAATTGTTGGCAGTTCATTGCTGTGGACGATAAAGAGACGCTTGCTCAACTATCGCATTGCAAGGAACAAGCAGCGAGCTTTATAGCAGACGCAGCCTTAGCTATTGTGGTAGTTGCCGACCCTTTAGCTAGCGACGTATGGATAGAAGATGCTGCTATTGCCTCTATTGTAATACAACTACAGGCCGAAGATTTAGGATTGGGAAGCTGTTGGGTGCAAGTACGCGAAAGATTAGCGGGCGAAAATGTTTCTTCCGACGAATATGTACACGAGATACTTAATCTTCCGCTTCAGCTCCAAGTGCTTTCTATTGTGGCTATTGGGCACAAAGGAATGGAACGTAAGCCTTTTAATGAAGATAATTTGCAATGGGAAAAGGTTCACATTAACAAGTACGAAACCAAACAAGGAGAAGCCATAGAATGAATATTGTATTGATAGGCGCAGGCAATTTAGCTACTAACTTGGGCAAAGCCTTGCACAACAACGGGCAATGTATAAAGCAAGTATATAGCCGTACTCCTGAATCGGCAAAATCTTTGGCCGATAGGTTGGGAGCCGCCTACACTACTTCTTTGGAAGCAATAGAGCCAACTGCCGATTTATACATCGTTTCGCTCAAAGATGCTGCTTTCGTAGAATTACTCCCTAGCATTACGGTCGGAAAGTCGAATGCTTTATGGGTACACACAGCCGGAAGTATTCCTATGAGTATATGGGAAGGATATGTCGTTCGCTATGGAGTTTTTTATCCTATGCAGACGTTCAGCAAGCAGCGTGAAGTATGTTTTCGGGAAATACCGTTCTTTGTGGAAGCTAATAATGCATCCGATTTGGAACTACTCAAAAGTTTAGCTTCAAGTGTATCGGAGAAAGTTTACGAAGCATCATCGGAGCAACGCAAATATTTGCATCTCTCCGCAGTGTTTGCCAATAACTTCACCAATCATATGTATGCCATCACCGCCAAATTGCTGAACAAATATCATCTTCCGTTCGAAGTGATGCTTCCTCTTATTGACGAGACAGCCCGCAAAGTACACGATTTATCTCCTATTGAAGCACAAACAGGTCCTGCCGTAAGATACGATGAAAATGTGATAAAGAAACAATTGGAGATGCTCATCGATGAACCGCAGATGCAGGAACTTTACGAAAAGATAAGTAAGAATATTCATCAAATGAAGAAATAATGAGTACAATTAATTACGACTTAACGAAAATAAAAGCATTGGTGTTCGACGTCGATGGTGTGCTAAGTGGAGAAACTATCTCACTCCATCCTTCGGGAGAGCCTATGCGCACGGTAAACATCAAGGACGGTTACGCATTACAGCTGGCGGTGAAACGAGGCATAAAGATAGCTATTATAACCGGAGGTAACACCGAAGCCATTCGTTTAAGATACGCAGGTTTGGGTATTACAGATATTTATATGAGTGCGGCTGTAAAAATGAACGAGTTGAAACTCTTTATGCAAAAATATGAGTTGAAACAAGAAGAAATAATGTATATGGGCGACGACATCCCCGACTATGAAGTAATGCAAGTGTGCGGACTTCCATGTTGTCCTGCCGATGCTGCACCGGAAATTAAAGAAATAGCCAAATATATATCTCACCGCAAAGGAGGAGAAGGTTGCGGACGCGATGTGATAGAACAAGTTTTAAAAGTACAAGGCAAGTGGATGTCTCACGATGCCTTTGGTTGGTAACAAATAAAAGAAAAGATGCTTAGCAATTTAGATAAATACAAAATCATATTAGCTTCCGGCTCTCCTCGTAGAAGAGAACTAATGACGGGATTGGGAGTGAACTACGAAGTGAAAACATTGCCCGGAATAGATGAATCTTATCCCTTAACGCTCAAAGGAGAAGAAATTCCATTGTATATAGCCAAAGAAAAAGCAGCAGCCTATCTTTCGCACATTCGTCCCGATGAACTGATTATCACAGCCGACACCATTGTTTGGATAGAGCAAACTGTACTAGGCAAACCTTCCGACAATGAGCAAGCAAAGGCTATGCTTCGTCGCCTTTCGGGGAAGACTCACGAAGTGATAACGGGTGTGTGCCTCACCACTACAGAGTTTCAGCAAAGTTTTACCACTACCACCGAAGTAACTTTTGCTTCGCTGACCGAAGATGAAATAACATATTATGTAGAAAACTATCATCCACTAGACAAAGCCGGTGCTTATGGCATACAGGAATGGATTGGTTTTGTAGGAGTAACAGGCATCCAAGGAAGTTATTTTAATGTGATGGGCTTGCCTATACAAAGACTTTATAAAGAATTAGCTAAGCTATAAAAATAATACGGAAGACTTTTGAAATAATACAGAAGACTTTTAAAATAATACGGTTCATTTTTAAAATAATACCCAAGACTTTTTGAACCGACCGTATCGTTTGAAAATAAAAAAGTCCGGCGTGCTGAGCACACCGGACTTTCAATTCCTTTTAGAATAGTTCGTTAGAATTATTCAGCTACTACTGCTTCTGCAGGAGCGATAGAATCTACAGCTGTAGTATCCATAGCTGCTGCTTCTGCTGCTGCTGCTTCAACTGCTGCGATAGAGTCTGCCATACGGATAGAATCTGCTGTTGCTTGTGCAGCGTCAGCTGCTGATTTGTTACCACATGAAGCGAAAGATACAGCTGCAATAGCTACGAACATCAATACTAATTTTTTCATTTTCTTTGATTTTTAAATCTGTAATACAATTAATTGCTTATTAAAACGCTGCAAATGTATGGACTTTTTTGATACGTTGTTCTAAAACATACGACTTTTTTTATATTTTTTTTTGCAAACTATTCTTTTCTCCTTTATTTTCATGTTGTGTAACATATATAATAGACTATATCACTGCATAATAGAGCACTTTTTATAGCTTTTTCACGAGTTTTTTATTATAGGAAATATTTTGCTTCATTAGGTCTCTTTTAAATGAAATAAGTGATATAACAACTTTTAATTATAATAATGTGTAACTTTGTTCCCTCAATTTTGTGGATAAAGATATGATAGATACAACTATATTTCAAAATAAGACAGCAGTTTATTATACGCTAGGGTGCAAACTGAACTTTTCGGAAACATCGACCATCGGGAAAATTCTTCAAGAGGCAGGTATTCGAACTGTTCGCAAGGGCGAAAAAGCAGACATCTGCATTGTCAACACTTGTTCGGTAACAGAAATGGCGGATAAGAAGTGTCGACAGGCCATTCATCGCTTGGTAAAGCAACACCCCGATGCTTTTGTGGTGGTGACGGGTTGTTATGCACAACTAAAGCCGGACAATGTGGCAGATATAGAAGGAGTCGATATTGTTTTAGGGGCAGAACAAAAAAAAGATTTGCTCCAGTATTTAGGCGATTTAGGCAAACACGATAAGGGCGAGGCATATACTTCTGCCACAAAAGATATTCGTACGTTCGCTCCTTCTTGTTCTCGAGGCGACCGTACCCGTTATTTTCTTAAAGTACAAGATGGTTGCGATTATTTTTGTTCCTATTGCACCATTCCTTTCGCACGCGGAAGAAGTCGTAATGGTTCAATAACCGATATTGTATCACAAGCTCAGCAGGCAGGCAAAGAGGGCGGCAAAGAGATAGTGATTACCGGAGTGAACATAGGAGATTTCGGAAAGACTACCGGAGAAGATTTTTTTAGTTTGGTCAAAGAACTCGATAAGGTGGAAAACATTGAGCGTTATCGTATTTCTTCGATAGAGCCTAACCTGCTTACTGACGAAATTATCGAATACGTGGCACATTCCCGCAGCTTTATGCCTCATTTCCATATACCTATTCAATCAGGATGCGACGAAGTGCTTAAATTAATGCGTCGCAGATACGACACCACCCTATTCGCCTCTAAGGTGAAAAAGATAAAAGAAACAATGCCGGACGCTTTCATCGGAGTAGACGTGATAGTAGGCACACGCGGAGAGACGGCTGAATATTTCGAGCAAGCTTTCCAATTTCTTGAGCGTTTAGATGTTACCCAATTGCACGTCTTTAGTTATTCCGAGCGACCGGGTACGCAAGCTTTAAAGATAGAGCACGTGGTCACTCCCGAAGAAAGACATGAACGCAGTCAACGCTTATTAGCATTGTCCGACCAAAAAACACATTCTTTCTACGAACAACATATCGGATTGAGCATGAAAGTTCTTTTAGAAAAGCCCAAACAAGGCGCACCGATGCATGGATTTACCGAAAACTATATCCGTGTGGAAGTGGCAACGCAAGACAAAGGATTAGATAATAAGGTAGTGATCGTGAAACTTGGAGATTTCAACGAAGACGGCACTGCTTTGCTAGGAACAATAATAAAATAAAAAAAATGTCGAAACTAGTGTACTATTTGGCTTATATCGGTTTTGTACTGATAGCCATTCTTCCCTTCCGCTTACTCTATATATTATCGGATTGTCTCTATTTTCTAATGTACTATATAATAAGGTACAGGAGAAAGGTGGTATATGCGAATCTGAAACATTCTTTTCCCGCAAAAAAGGAAGCTGAATTGAAGCAAATAGAACACAAATTCTATCACTATATATGTGACTATATGTTGGAAAGCGAAAAGATGCTTTTACTTTCCGAAAAGGAACTTTATAAAAGGATGAAGCTAAACAATACAGCGTTTTACCTTGACATGATCGAAAAACACGGAGGAGTAGTGGTAATGATGCCTCATTACGGCAATTTTGAATGGACAATAGAGATGGGCATGTATATGAAGCCGAAAGGCTATTTACCCGTTCAAATATATAAACCTATCAAGAACAAGTATATAGACAAACTTGTTCTTAACATACGCTCTCGATTTGGAGGTTGCAACGTACCAAAACATTCTACCGTACGACAAGCTATAAAACTGAAACGTGAAGGAATAAAATATGCTTTAGGATTGATTTCAGATCAATGCCCGAACGCGCACGAAATAAACTATTGGACTACCTTCTTAAATCAAGAAACAGATTTTATGGACGGAGGAGAACGAATAGCAAAGATGATGGATTTTCCGGTACTTTATTGCAGCATAAAAAAAGAAAAGAGAGGATACGGAGAAGCTACTTTTGAATTGATAACCGAAAAGCCTAAAGAAACAGAAGCAGGCGAGATAACAGAAATGTTCGCCCGAAGAGTGGAACAGACTATTTTACAAGAACCTGCCTATTGGTGGTGGTCGCACAAAAGATGGAAGCACAAAAAAAGTGACAAAGACTGATTCAATTAATTAAAAGAGCTAAAAATGGGAAAAGACAAAATAGCTGTAGTAATTTTAAATTGGAACGGTAGCGAAATGTTACATACCTTTTTGCCTTCAGTGGTAAGCAATTCCACCGAAGCAGTAATATATGTAGCAGACAATGCTTCTTCCGACAATTCTTTGGAAGTTTTAGAAAAAGATTTTCCTACGGTGCGACGCATCGTATTGGACAAGAATTATGGCTTTGCCGAAGGATATAATTTAGCGCTCAAACAAGTAGAAGCAGAATACTATGTACTTTTAAATTCGGATGTAGAAGTCACCCCCAATTGGCTCAAGCCAATGTACACTTATTTAGATGAACATCCGGAAACAGTTGCTTGCCAACCAAAAATAAGAAATTGGAGAAAGAAAGAAGAATTTGAATATGCCGGTGCTTGTGGAGGTTTTTTAGATAGTTACGGTTATCCTTTTTGCAGAGGGCGACTCATGTCGACCGTTGAAAAGGACTCAGGACAATACGATACAATAGCTCCCATCTTTTGGGCAAGTGGCGCAGCACTCTTTATTCGTTCTCAAATTTATTGGGAAGCAGGAGGTCTAGACGGACGTTTCTTTGCTCACATGGAAGAAATAGATTTATGTTGGAGACTAAATAGCAGAGGATATTCGCTAGTTTGCATTCCTCAAAGTATTGTCTACCATGTAGGTGGAGCCACATTAAAAAAAGAGAATCCGCGTAAAACCTTTCTCAACTTTCGCAACAATCTTATCATGATATACAAAAACAGTTCAAATGATGAGATGAGAAAAGTATTGAACGTACGGTGTATGCTAGATTATGTAGCCGCCTTCACTTTTTTGCTTAAAGGTCAATTTCCCAATGCAAAAGCAGTGATAGAAGCTCGGAAAGAATTTAAAAAGAAAGTTCCGGACTTTACTGCCGCCCGACTTCTTAATCTAAGCAAGATACCCAAGACTAGCAAATCCGAATTGTCTAAAGGAAGCATCTTAGTAAAATATTATTTAGGCAGAAAGCACAAATACTCCGACCTCTAGCCTAATGTCTTATATTCTTTCTAAAAAAGGTAGCGTAAAATCTTGTGGATTAAAAAATAGTTTCTATCTTTGCACTCGCTTTAGAAAAGAATTTTATAAATATTCTTCGGGGTGTAGCGCAGTCCGGTTAGCGCACCTGCTTTGGGAGCAGGGGGTCGTGGGTTCGAATCCCGCTACCCCGACAAAAAGAACTGATACAACTTGTATCGGTTTTTTTTCTTTATATGATAAGCCCAACTCAATACGAGTCGCATAAATGGAATTTCTACTTAATCCCATTTAGAAATATAAAGAAACAATGGTATATAATGGTTTATTATAAAGACAAAGCCCCACAATGTGTGAGGCTTTGTCTTTATAATTTTTAGCTATTACCATTTTTGCTTTACCGAACGATATCCATAAATGATAATCGCCATAAAACAAATGAGCGGAAGAACAAATGACAAATTTACTGCCGGCATATTCAAAACTGTTCCCATATCAATAATACTTGCCTGCAACGGAGGAAGCACCGAGCCTCCAAGAATAGCCATAATCAATCCTGCTGCACCAAATTTGGCATCATCTCCTAATCCTTTCAGTGCAATACCATAGATTGTGGGGAACATCAACGACATACATGCCGAAACACCTACAAGACAATATATACCCCAAATATTGGTGAAAGAGATAACCCCTACGGTGAACAGACCTCCCACAACAGCCAATATCATTAATAAACGCCCCGGGTTTAGGTAGCGCAACAAGAAGGTACAAATAAATCGACTCACACAGAATATAATCATCGCTATGATGTTGTATTCCTGTGACAATACTTCGGCACTCTTTTCGTCCATTCCTTGAGACATAAACAAGCGAGTTCCATACTGAATGATAAATGTCCAACACATGATTTGAGCACCCACATAAAAGAATTGAGCAATAACTCCTTCTCTATAATGAGGCACGGAGAATATTCGCTTTAGAGTTGGCACAAAATCTATATTATGAGATTGGTCGCCACTCTTGGGCATCCTACTAAAACGTATCAAAAGAAACATAGCAAGAATAACCAGCCCTATCACTAGGTAAGGAGCAATCAAAACTGATAAATCCGATTCTTTTAAGACTTGAAATTCTTCGTTCGGAAGGGACGCGCGCCCATCTGTATCGAGTGGATTCAAACGTGCTTGAATAAAATTCATTGCCACATACATACCGAGCAAAGAACCCATTGGGTTGAAAGATTGAGCAAGATTCAAGCGTCGAGTAGCCGTCTCTTCCGTACCCATTGAGAGAATGTAAGGATTAGCACTTGTCTCAAGAAAAGACAAGCCACAAGTAAGAATAAAATAGGCAATCAAAAAGGGATAATATTCACCCGTCATCTTTGCCGGAAAGAAAAGGAAAGCACCTAAAGCATAAAGTCCAAGACCGAGTAAGATGCCCGCTTTATAAGAATATTTACGGATAAACATAGCAGCAGGAAAAGCCATCGCAAAATATCCTCCATAGAAAGCAACCTGAACAAGTGCTCCATCAGTAGCACTCATTCGGAATATCTTTGAAAAAGCTTTAACCATGGGGTTTGTAATGTCATTCGCAAAGCCCCATAAGGCAAAGCAAAAAGTAATAAGTATAAAAGGTACTAAATAATTGACTCCATTCTTTATCAGAATAGATTGCTTTGTATTTTTCATAGTTGTTGTTTTTTAAACGTTATAGAGATGAAACATTCTATCCATTAACTGCCACTTTTCAGCGGAACTAGCTCCGGGTTCTGCTTGTTGAAAGATAGACATATATTCTTCCCATTCCTGCTGACGGGGAAGTGTATTTAATCTCTCCATAGACGTATTCCAATCGAAATCAAGCGTTGTTTCCACAATCATAAAGAGCCGGGTTCCCAATATATATATTTCCATTTCGAGAATGCCTACTTCCCTTATTCCGTCTAATATTTCCGGCCATGCGTTCTCTTGGCTATGCCTTTTTCTGTATTCTGCTATTAATTCGGGATTATCTCTTAAATCGAGAGTCTGACAATATCTTTTTACCGGGGCATTATATTGTTGCACACGATAGCCTTTTTTTGATGTTTCCATAATAGATTAATTTGGGTTTACTCCGGATTATAAATTTGTGGTTTCACGCTATTAATAACAATCTTACGTAATTCTTGTAAGTCAGCTATTTCTCCTTTTGCCATAGCTTGCATTAGTATATTTCCCATTGCCGTGGCCTCCACCGGACCGGCATAAACAGGAATACCTAAATAATTGGCTGTAAGTTGATTTAACAAAGCATTTTGCGAACCTCCACCTATTATATTCAATTGCTTGATAGGAGACGAAAGACATTTATTCATCTTCTCCACAGCTTGTTTGTATTTGCTTGCAAGAGATTGCAACACGCAACGAACAAACTCCGCTTTACTCTGCGGAACTTGCAGATGATGCTTTTCGCAATAGCTCACAATAGCAACCATCATATTTTCCGGATGCTGAAACACATCATCATCTACCGGAATAATTGTTTCGATATGTGCCTTCGATGCGATAGGAATAATTGTTGCATAATCTTGCTTCTCGCCTTGTGCTTCCCATTCTGCCATCAGTCGTTGAAGAATCCACAATCCTGTTATATTCTGAAGGAAACGGATAGTTCCTCCTACTCCACCTTCGTTGGTAAACTCAGATTGGCGAGCTTCTTCTGTCAAGATAGGTTCTTTTATTTCTACACCTAGCAACGACCATGTTCCGGAACTAAGAAAAGCTATTTGTTCATCAATACAAGGAACAGCAGCTACTGCACTTGCTGTATCGTGAGAGCCTACTGCTATAATATCAACTTCACCTAATCCTGTTTCGCGAGCTATTTCCGGTTTCAGTTGTCCACGTATCGTCCCCGGCTTCACTATGGGTCCAAATAAATGTTCCGGCAATCCCATCTTTCGAATAGTCTCCATTGACCATTCACGTTTCTGCGCATCTATTAATTCTGAGGTAGAGGCTATACAGTACTCATTGTTTGCTATTCCCGTGAGAAAATAGCTAAATAAATCGGGTGTAAACAAAAGACGATCCGCTACTTTCAATTGCACATCCCCGGTCTTCTTCATACTATAAAGTTGAAAAAGAGTATTGATTGCCATCACCTGTATTCCCGTTACGGAATAGTGCTCCTTTGCATCTAATTGTTTTAATACTTCATCCGGCATACCTTCTGTTCTTGAATCACGATAACAAATCGGATTGCCGAGAAGATTTCCCTCTTTATCTATTAAGCCAAAATCTACTCCCCACGTATCAATTCCAATCCCATTTACATGATATCCTTTCCGCGCCGCCATACGAAAGCCCATTTTCATATCTTCAAACAAAGCGGGAAAATCCCAATATACATGATTCCCTAATTTTACTTGGCGATTAGTAAAACGATAGATTTCTTCTAGTTCCAACTTCCCTTGGTGAATGGAACCAGCCATCACTCGACCGCTTCCACCACCAAAGTCCGCTGCTAAATAAGTGTTTATCATAGTAAAAAATGATCTCTTTTTATTTGGTTTTTTTGCCTAATACGTAAACTTCCAAATCTTCTATTTCTTGTGGAGTAAGCACAGAATAATCTCCACCGGACTGAACAATGATACGGCAAGCCATTTCAAAAAAAGTAGCACGTTCAAAGACCTCATCAAAGTCCTTACCGCACACTACTTGTCCGTGATTGGTAAGTAGAATAGAGTCATGATTTATCATAGCTTCTACTACGGCTTTTGCCAATTCAGGTGAACCCGGACGGTAATAAGGAACTATCGGAATTTCGGTACCTACATGGCAAGGAATCTCTGCTGTTACATTAAAGTTTGTGGGTTTATTCTTCATGCAGGCAATAGCAGTTGCATATTTCGATTGAAAGTGTAGAACCACATTCACGTCGGAACGTTGACGCATGATGCCCAAATGAAAAGTACTTTCCATAGATGGTTTTACTCCATTAACCGGTGTTCCGCTTGCAATGTTACAAATAGAAACTTTCTCTTTCGGCAAAGTAGGAACCCAAGAACCTGTACCCGAGATTAAAGCTTCCTCTCCAATTCTCCACGAGATGTTGCCACTACTGCACAACATCAATTTGGCATCTCCACAACGATGTGCTTGAGCAATGAATTGCTCTATTTGTTCATTTGTAATCATAATGCTTTTTTATATAGTTCAAGAACAATTTCTTTAGTTACTTCTCTCGGATTGCCCGGAGTGCAGACATCAGCCATAGCCGATGTAGCTAGTTTATCCAAATCACTTTCCTTAATACCAAGTTCGGATAATCGTTGAGGAATACCCACTTTAATAGAGAGAGCCTTTACTGCATCAACAGCAGCCTTAGCCGATTCTTCTTTACTCATTCCCTCTTTATATACATTCATTGCCTTAGCAATTATTACGTATTTATCGAGTGCGGCAGGTGCATTATATTCCATGATAATAGGTAATAGCAAAGCATTTGCCACACCGTGAGGAATATCGAATATTGCGCCCAACGGATGAGCCATACCATGAACAACTCCCAAGCCAACATTAGAGAATGCCATGCCTGCAATATATTGTGCCACTGCCATTCCATTACGAGCTTCGGCATTCGTTGGTTCAAACACCGCTGTTTCTAAGTAACGAGTAATCATTTCGATAGACTTTATCTCGAACATATCGCTCATTTCCCATGCGCCTTTGG
This sequence comes from Bacteroidaceae bacterium, assembly GCA_036655555.1. Classification (GTDB taxonomy): domain Bacteria; phylum Bacteroidota; class Bacteroidia; order Bacteroidales; family Bacteroidaceae; genus Bacteroides. Next base: position 16,846 of record JAVVPX010000005.1, read on the forward strand.
TAATTAAGCCCTCAATAGCATGAGTTAAGGCATCAAGTCCTGTTGCGGCAGTCAAGCCTTTAGGTAAGGTGTACATCAATTCTGCATCCACGATAGCAATTGCAGGAATATCATTAGGATCTACACATACCATTTTCTTCTCGTGCTGCTCGTCGGTTATCACATAATTAATAGTAACCTCAGCTGCCGTTCCTGCCGTAGTAGGCAATGCTATGATAGGAATTGATTTCTTCTTTGTAGGAGCAACGCCCTCTAAGGAAACAACATCGCTAAATTCGGGATTGTTAGTAATAATACCAATAGCTTTGGAAGTATCAATAGAAGAGCCACCACCAATAGCCAAAATAAAATCAGCTCCCGATTCCGCAAAAGCTTTTACACCCGCCTTAACGTTACTCACCGTAGGATTGGGTTTTATTTCACTAAAGATTACGTAAGGAATACCAGCTTTCTGAAGTACAACCAAAACCTTATCGGCTACACCAAACTTTATTAAGTCTTTGTCGGTTGCTACGAACGCTTTCTTCAAGCCAAGACGGACAATCTCCTGAGGGAGCACTTCTCGTGCTCCCGGTCCGAAGTATGAAACTTCGTTTAATATAAATCTATTAATCATATCTGTTTTTTATTTGTAAATGGGACCATAAGTTGCGCAAGCTCTGTAATCAGCTCCTTCTTTATCCATACCAAAAGCATTCCATGATGCAGGACGGAATATTTTATCATCTTCTACATTGTGCATACAAACAGGGATACGAAGAATAGATGCTAAAGTAATCAAATCTTGTCCGATATGTCCGTAACTAATAGCACCATGATTGGCTCCCCAATTATTCATAACTGAATATACATCTTTAAAAGCCGGTTTATCACACAGACGAGGCACGAACCAAGTAGTAGGCCATGTACGGTCAGTGCGTTCATTCAATATTTTATGTATATCGGGAGCAATTTCTGCTGTCCATCCTTCTGCTAATTGAAGAACCGGTCCGAGACCTTTCACTAAGTTTAAACGCATCATAGTAACAGGCATTCCTCCTTTTGAAAGGAAGTTTGATGAATAACCGCCTCCACGGAAATAATCACGACTTGCCGGATACCAAGTAGTTGCCTCTAAACAATCTTCCACTTCTTTTTCTGTAATATCCCAAGGTTGCTTCATGGTAGGTTCTCCCTTTTCTGTTTCGCAACCTGTACCATCCAATGTGGTAGCTCCCGAGTTAATTAAGTGAATAATACCGTTAGCTGCTAGTCCTGTCAATTCTTTACCGGTCACACGTTTCACTGCTTCGGGGCTCCAATAAGTACGTACATCAGAAAATATTTGTGCACGATTAGTCAATAAGTGACCAAACAACATAGCTACACCGTTGCAAGCATCGTTTTCTGTAGCAACTACAAAAGCTTCACGAATACCGTTCCAATCGAAAGAAGTATTTAACAAAGCTTCCGAGTAGTCACCATTCGGATAGAAGTCTGTCCATTGACGTTGTCCTTGGAAACCTGCTGCAATAGCATTGTGTCCTAAAGCTTCTTCTTTGAACCCCATTTCTTTCAGTTTCGGATTACCTTGCATCAAGTCGCGCATAATAATGGTCATCTTTACGATGAACTCCCAATCCTTTTCTTTTTCTTCGCGACTCTTAACTTTTGCCGGAGTATTAAAATCTTGTCCCTCGTTTACCTTACAATATTTTTCTGTCCACGCCATTGCTTTAGCGTATTCTTCTTTATCGTAGATGCCTTCTGTCATGCGGCGAATAATCTCTGTTAAGTCTACCGATTCGTTACGCATTCCTAAATATTCTTGGAAGAAATCAGGATTAACAATAGAGCCTGCGATACCCATAGACACACTACCCATAGATAAATAAGACTTTCCTCTCATGGTAGCTGCTGCTTGCGCTGCGCGGGCAAAGCGAAGTATCTTTTCTGCTACGTCGGCAGGAATAGAGTTATCGTTTAAATCTTGTACATCATGTCCATAAATGCCAAAAGCAGGCAGACCTTTTTGTGCATGACCGGCAAGGACGGCTGCTAAATAAACAGCTCCCGGACGTTCTGTACCATTAAATCCCCAAACAGCTTTCGGATAATGAGGATTCATATCCATTGTCTCCGCACCATAACACCAACATGAAGTTACGGTAATAGTAGAGCCTACGCCTTCTCTTTCAAACTTTTCGGCACAAGCAGCACTTTCGGCAACACGACCGATAGTTCCATCAGCAATAACACATTCTATTGGACTTCCATCACCATTCTTTAGGTTTGTGGAAATCAACTCTGCCACTGCTTTGGCTAAATTCATTGTCTTCTCTTCAAGACTTTCGCGAACACCACCTTGACGACCGTCGATAGTGGGACGGATTCCAATTTTAGGATACTTTTTCATACTCATATTAATTTGATATATATTTAATTTATAACGAACTGCGTAATCTTACGTTGGTAGAAAGTTCTTTTCTCACCGATATATTGTTGAGTACAAACTCTGCCGCTTCATTTCCCATCATCTCCCAATCGATACTCAACGCTGTAATTCCTTCATCAATAACTTCGTAGGAAGGAATATCATTGTATGCCAACACTCCAATATCTGCTCCGCATTTGAGCCCTTGCATTCTGCTTTGCTTTATCACCTTTACCACATCTTGCTGCTTTATAGCTATGTAAACTTCTCCCCTATTTACAACCATGTCGTCTACCTCTTCTATAATAGAAGATTGGAATCCGTGTTCCAAACAAAACCTACTGAAGTACAATTTGCTGCTCTGCGGGTGTTTCAATTCCTTAGGAAATAGCATCACCAACTTAGTATATTTCTTTAGCCTATCTTTCAATGCAACGAGGCTATTATAAAATCCTTCATTAAAATTCTGACAAACATAAGAGTATTCTCCTTTATCAAAATTACCAAAGTCGAGCAACAACAGCTTACTTTCATCTATTTTGGAAAGTGCTTTAGAAAACTTCTCATTATTAAAGTTCATCACAATATATTTATTGTATCGCCCTACCGACTCACGAACAATGGTATTGAAAAGGTGCTCGTTGTACTGATGAAACAATAAGTCCACCTTATAACTTATAGGCAAATGCTTAATAAAGCTATTATAAAGGACATCCTTAAAAGGGGTATATTGGTCGAGGAGAAGCAAGATGTTAGTTAAACGATTAGTCACGTAATAACCTTTTCCGGGAGTAGAATCTATGAGACCACGTTCACGCAAATCAATAAAGGCTTTAAAAACCGTATCCCTCGAAACAGCATATTTACTACTAAGTTGGTTGATAGAAGGCAATGAATCGCCCGCACAAAACTCGTTCATAGAAATAGATTGGCTTAATGTATCTGCCAATTGTTTCACTTTAGTAGTTTGCTGTCCGAACGTTACTTTCATCTCTAGTTAATTCATTTTCTGATTAAAGAATACTGTGCTGAACTATGCTGTTACAAAGAAAGATATTTTATTTATAGTAAGAACAAAAAATAGTATGTTATGCAACACTTAACTTACTATTTAACAAATGAGCCAACTAGTAACTCATTTTATTATTCGACACCTTTAAAAAGCCACATTATCTAATTACTCTAAATAGCCAAATCTCTCAAAAGGAAATAGAGTGTTGTCTTTTATTTAATATAGATTGGCAATTGACAAATAATCATGTACATTTGCCCAAACTTTTAAAAAGAAATAAGAATGACTAATTTCACCAAACATATCAAGGCTTTTTTCACCGGAGAAAAAGAAGAACAAATAGACCCCGAAGTTCAAAAAAACAAGAGAGACTTTGAAATACTTAAGTACGATGGAATAAGAGCTCAACGAATGGGGAACGTTGCGCAGGCACTAAAGTGCTTTGCCGCAGCAGTAGAAATATCGGGCGAATACGAAACCGTGGGATATTTAGTAGATGCTTATATCCAACACGGCGACTTAGACGAAGCCGTTAAGCATCTTTTGAACCGTGCGGAAAGCAAGCCCGAAGATGCCACCAACTTTATTGCTTTAGCTAACATCTGCTACTTGCAAGAAAAGTATTCCGAGATGAAAGAATACAGCCAAAAAGCTTGTCTTTTGATTCCCAATAACGTACATCCTTATTTGCTATTAGCTAAAGCTGAGCGGGGAATGAAAAATCCATTAGAAGCCATAGCGTATTTGGTAAAAGCTATCTGCCAAGACGAAGATTGCATTGAAGCTTACTTGATGAGAGGAGAAGTTCTTCTCGAATTGAATCAATATAAAGAAGCAATAGAAGATGCAGAATCGGTATTGGCAAAGAATTCCCAAGACGAAGCTGCCCTACTCATTCGTGCAAAGGCAATGACTGCGACTGAAAACTACGAAGCAGCCGAAAAAGATTACAGAGAAGTGACGGACATTAATCCGTTTAACGAGAGTGCTTATTTAAATTTAGCTGAATTGCTAACTAAGCAAAACAAGATTGAAAAAGCTCTCAATTGCCTAGACGAAGCGATAGATATAAATCCTGCTTTTACCAAAGGATATCACGAACGCGGGAAAATACGTTTCTTAAACAACGACCATGATGGGGCTGCCGCAGACTTAAAAAAGGAACTCGAACTAGCTCCTCAAGAACAAGGAAAAATTAATGGTGAATTTGACAACTTCAAGAACTTATACGCAGGCAATCCATTAGGATAAGCTAAGAATATTAAAAAGCAAGGGGAAATCAAAGATAAAAAGGAGTTATACACAAATTTCTCCCGCAAGAGGCTGTTTCATCATTCGACGAACTTCGTTAGCTGGTAATCCGTGTCCTAAAAGAAACATAAGTTTGGTTAACGCTGACTCTGTTGTGGAATCGTAACCACTAATAACACCAGCTCCCAACAATTGCAAACCGGTTTCGTACTTTTCCATTTCTACCGTACCCGCACTGCATTGAGTAACGTTGACTATCACAATTCCCCGCTCGCTTGCTTCTCGCAGACGGCTAACGAACCATTCTTTTCGAGGAGCATTTCCCGAACCATAAGTTTCTAACACCACGGCTTTTAATCCCGGTGTATTCAAAGTCGAAGCTATAATACTTTCTTGTATGCCGGGAAAAAGTTTTACCACCGCTACGTTTGTATCTAATAATAGATGTGGAATCAACGGAGCATCTACCTTAGCATGTCGAATGCGTGCCAATTCATATTTAATATGTATACCTGCCTGAGCAAGCGTAGGATAATTAAAAGATCGGAAAGCATTAAAATTTTCGGCATTAATTTTAGTGGTACGATTGCCTCTCATCAAATGATTTTCGAAAAAGATACATACTTCCGGCACCACCGGATGTCCTTTTATCTTAGCCGCAGCAATCTCTATGCTGGTCATTAAATTTTCTTTTCCATCGGTACGTAACACGCCAATGGGCAATTGAGAACCTGTGAGGATAACCGGTTTATTCAAATTCTCGAGCATAAAACTTAGCGCAGACGCTGTGTACGACATGGTATCGGTACCGTGAAGAATGACAAAGCCATCGTAACAAGTATAGTTTTCATAGATAATCTTCACCAATCGAGCCCAAGCTTCCGGCTCCATATCTGAAGAATCCATAGGAGGATCAAATTGATAAGAATCTATTTTAAATTGAAGTTTCTTTAATTCAGGTACTTGCTTACGTAATTGTTCAAAATCGAAGTTCTCTAATGCACCCGTCTCCGCATTCTCTATCATCCCAATGGTTCCACCGGTGTAAATTAACAATACGGAAGTATTACTTGATACCATACTCTATTTCACTACTTATTTTATTGCAAAGGTAGATAAATATTTAAATAATCATAGCATTATGACATAAAACAATGATGCTAATACAATAATAAATGGTCGAATATCTATCCTTTATATCTTTATTCATTCGACATAAATACAGTTATATTTCCCTTTCTATGTGCATTTATTACAAATAATTAAGCAAAAGCGATACAATGTTCTAAATAATCCCTATATTTGCGACACTAATCAATAACGGATACGAAGATACAGCATTATGACAACGTACTATCTACATTTCACATCCATGTGCACTACGACCCTTTGGGGTTAAGAATAGTATTTGTGTTTCTACGTGATTCACTCTTGCAACAGCAAGTTTTTTTTAATCAGTTCTATTTATTATCAAACAGTAATTCGCATGAAAGTAATGAAATTCGGCGGAACATCCGTAGGTTCCGTGAACAGCATTTTAGAAGTAAAGAAGATAGTTGAAGCCGCTCAAGAACCGGTAATAGTAGTAGTGTCGGCTTTGGGAGGTATTACAGATCAATTAATCAGTACATCGGCAATTGCAGCCACCGGCGATATATCATTTAAAGAATCGTTTATTAAGATAGCAACCCGCCATATAGATATGGTCAAAGGACTTGCTCCCGAAGGAGAAAAGCAAGCACTACTTCTATCCGAAATCGGTACTTTATTGGACGAGCTACAAAACATATTCAACGGCATTTACCTGATTAAAGACTTATCTACCAAAACGGCAAATACGATTGTAAGCTACGGCGAACGACTTTCGTCTATCATCGTCAGCAAAGTTATTGATGGCGCAGTATGGTACGACGCACGTAAGTTTATCAAAACGGAACTTAAACATTCCAAACACATAGTAGATAGTGAACTAACTACCAAACTGACCAAAGAGACTTTTGCTACATTGCCCAAAGTGGCATTGGTTCCGGGATTTATTTCGAGCGATAAGACAACAGGCGATGTTACTAATTTAGGACGAGGAGGTTCTGACCATACAGCCTCTATTATTGCCGCTGCCTTGGATGCTTCCGTATTAGAAATATGGACGGACGTTGACGGGTTTATGACTGCCGACCCTAAAGTAATTTCTTCTGCCTATACCATTGGAGAATTAAGTTACGTGGAAGCAATGGAACTTTGTAACTTCGGCGCAAAAGTTGTTTATCCACCGACCATCTATCCGGTATTTCACAAGAATATTCCTATTAAGATAAAGAATACTTTTAATCCAACGGCGCAAGGCACATTTATCGCCAGTGAGCAATCGCTCAATGGGAAAGCAATTAAAGGTATCTCTTCTATCAACGACACTAGCTTGATTACCGTGCAAGGTTTAGGTATGGTAGGGGTTATCGGTGTAAACTATCGTATATTTAAGGTATTGGCTAAGAACGGAATTAGTGTATTCCTCGTATCTCAAGCCTCATCGGAAAATTCTACTTCTATTGGTGTGCGCAATGCAGATGCAATGTTAGCTTGCGAAGTGCTCAACGAAGAATTTTCCAAAGAAATAGAAATGGGCGAAATCACGAAGATTGATGCGGAAATTAATTTGGCAACAGTAGCCATCGTAGGAGAAAACATGAAACATACACCCGGCATAGCGGGGAAATTGTTTGGCACACTAGGGCGTAACGGTATCAATGTGATAGCTTGCGCACAAGGTGCCTCGGAAACGAACATCTCTTTTGTGGTGGACTCCAAATCGTTACGTAAGTCGCTGAACGTAATTCACGACTCTTTCTTCCTTTCTGAATATCAAGTGCTCAACCTTTTTATTTGTGGTATAGGCACGGTAGGTGGAAGTTTGATAGAGCAAATTAATATGCAACAAGAGAAGCTCAAACAAGAGAACGGACTAAAACTAAATGTAGTAGGTATCGCAGATGCTGAACGCGCTATTTTTACTCGCGAAGGAGTGAATTTAGCTACTTATCGCGACGACTTAAAGACAAAAGGAATACCTAATAGTCCGGAAATTCTCAAGAAGGAGATACTCAACATGAACATCTTTAACTCGGTGTTTGTTGACTGTACCGCCAGCGGTGCTATTGCCGACTTGTACAAAGAGCTTCTTTCTAATAATATATCGGTGGTAGCAGCCAACAAGATTGCGGCTTCATCCAAATATGAGAATTATCAAGAGCTCAAGCAAATAGCTCGTCGACGAGGCGTGAAGTATTTGTTCGAAACAAATGTGGGAGCAGGACTTCCCATTATCAACACCATCAACGATTTACGCAATTCGGGCGATAAGGTAGTGAAGATAGAGGCTGTATTATCCGGTACATTGAACTTTATCTTCAATAAGATAAGCAAAGAAATTCCTTTTAGTCGCACTATAAAAATGGCTCAAGAAGAACGTTATTCAGAACCTGACCCACGCATCGACTTGAGCGGTAAAGACGTGATTCGTAAACTTGTGATTCTTGCTCGCGAAGCAGGATATAAGATAGAGCAAGAGGATGTAGAGAAGAATTTATTTGTTCCACTCGACTTCTTCGAGGGTTCGTTGGATGATTTCTGGAAGAAAGTTCCGACTTTGGACGCTGACTTTGAAGCTCGCCGTAAGGTACTCGAAACAGAAGGTAAGCATTGGCGTTTTGTTGCTACCTTTGAGCATGGAAAAGCATCTGTTGGTTTACAAGAAGTGAACTCCAAGCATCCATTCTACGGATTGGAAGGAAGCAACAATATTATTCTCTTAACCACCGACCGTTACAAAGAATATCCAATGATGATTCAAGGATACGGAGCAGGTGCGGGAGTAACGGCAGCAGGAGTCTTTGCCGATATCATGAGTATCGCTAACATTTAAATATCAACCGTAATGAAACATATCATTATATTAGGAGATGGAATGGCAGATTGGCGAGTAAAATCGTTAGGGGACAAAACGCTCTTACAATACGCCAAGACTCCTTACATGGATTTGCTTGCCCGCAAAGGTCGTACGGGAATGCTCGCCACAGTAGCCGAAGGTTTTCATCCGGGAAGTGAAGTTGCCAATATGTCTGTGATGGGATATAATCTTCCTCAAGTTTACGAAGGAAGAGGACCGCTAGAAGCAGCAAGTATTGGTGTAGAGCTACAACAAGGTGAGATGGCAATGCGTTGCAATTTAGTATGCGTGGAAGGCGAGATTCTAAAGAATCATTCTTCCGGTCATATCACTACCGAAGATGCCGACGTACTTATTAAGTACTTAGATGAGCACTTAGGAAACGAACAGGTAAAATTCTATACAGGAGTAGCTTATCGTCATCTATTAGTAATAAAGGGAGGCAATAAAAACATTGATTGCACCCCACCCCATGATGTTCCTTTACATCCCTTTCGTCCATTGATGGTGAAAGCACAAGTACCCGAAGCAGAAGAGACAGCAAACCTTATCAACCAACTAATCTTGCGTTCACAAGAGTTGCTAAAGAATCATCCGCTCAACCTTAAACGTATAGCAGAGGGTAAAGACCCTGCAAATAGCATATGGCCATGGTCGCCCGGTTATCGCCCACAGATGAAACCGCTATCCAACATCTTTCCTGCCATTAAAAGGGGAGCTGTGATTTCGGCGGTAGACCTCATCAATGGTATTGGTTACTATGCCGGACTGCGACGTATCAAAGTAGAAGGGGCAACAGGACTTTACGACACAAACTACGAGAACAAAGTAGCCGCCGCCCTAGAAGCTTTAAAGACCGATGACTTTGTTTACTTGCACATAGAGGCAAGCGACGAAGCCGGACACGAAGGAGATGTAGCATTAAAGCTTAGCACAATAGAAAATTTGGACGCTCGTGCAGTAGGTCCTATTTATGAAGCAGTAAAAGAGTGGGACGAACCGGTAGCCATAGCAGTATTGCCCGACCATCCAACGCCCTGCGAACTACGCACGCACACCAACGACCCAATTCCTTTTCTAATATGGTATCCCGGCATTACCCCCGACAAAGTACAAACCTACGATGAGTTTGCCTGTCAAGAGGGCATTTACGGCAACCTAAAAGAAGACGAATTTATCAAAGAGCTATTGAGCAAGTAACGAAGCCACAACCGAGCCAAACAGCGAAGCGAAGCGAGCAATCATTCAGTAAAGCGAAGCGAATACAGCGAAGCGAAGCAAGCAACCATTCAGTAGAGCGAAGCCAAACAGCGAATCGAAGCAAGCAACCATTCAGTAGAGCGAAGCGAATACTGCCCAACATTTGAAAGAATGAGACCTTATTTTCGGAGCGTAAAGCGGAACGGAGGACAGAAGCGTTAAAAAGAAAATGCTGTTTGAGCGAAGCGAGTTCATTTTCTTTAGCTTCTATCCGCAGCGAAGTAGCGGAGAAAATAAAGTCTTGAACTTTTCTCTTTGGTATCTTTCTCTTTTGGTTCAAGCCAAAAGAGAAAGTACGATTCCTAAAAACCAATCTAAAAAAAAGAATAAAGAAAATGAAATACCAAAGTACCAACCATCAATCTCCCACTGCCTCCCTAGAAGAAGCAGTAGTCAAAGGGCTAGCCTCCGACAAAGGACTCTTTATGCCCGCAAGCATAAAACCCCTCCCCACCACCTTCTACGAAAACATCGAGAAGATGACTTTTCAAGAAATAGCCAATCAAGTAGCCGATGCCTTCTTTGGTGAAGACATCCCCGCCAACACGCTCAAAGAAATCGTCTACGACACCCTCAACTTTGATGTTCCCCTAGTAAAGGTAAGCGAAGACATCTATTCCCTAGAGCTCTTTCACGGACCAACCCTAGCATTCAAAGATGTAGGCGGACGCTTTATGGCAAGACTTCTAGCCTACTTTATCCGCAAAGAAGGTAAGAAGCAAGTAAATGTATTAGTAGCTACGTCAGGCGATACCGGAAGTGCAGTAGCCAACGGCTTCCTAGGTGTGAAAGGTATTCATGTGTACGTGCTCTATCCAAAAGGAAAAGTAAGCGAGATACAAGAAAAACAATTTACTACACTCGGACAAAATATTACTGCATTAGAAATAGACGGCACATTCGATGATTGTCAAGCACTAGTGAAGTCAGCTTTCATGGATAAGGAGTTGAACGAACATATGCAGCTGACCTCTGCCAATTCCATCAATGTGGCTCGCTTCCTGCCACAAGCCTTTTATTATTTCTATGCTTATGCTCAGCTCAAGAAGTTAGGTAAAGCTGACAATATGGTTGTATGCGTGCCAAGCGGCAACTTTGGAAATATCACCGCCGGACTGTTTGCCAAACGTATGGGACTGCCTGTGCGTCGCTTCATTGCTGCCAACAATCGTAACGATATATTCTATCAATACTTGTTAACAGGTAACTATTCTCCGCGTCCCTCAATAGCTACTATTGCTAACGCTATGGACGTGGGCGACCCGAGTAATTTTGCCCGAGTATTGGCTCTCTACGACAATTCCCATGAGGCAATCAGTAAAGACATCAGCGGAACAACCTATACCGACGAAGATATTCGTCAAACACTACAAGCTGCTTACAACGAAACTCATTATCTTTTAGATCCTCATGGGGCTTGCGGTTATAGAGCACTCAAAGAAGGTTTAAAAACCGGGGAGACAGGTATTTTCTTAGAGACGGCACATCCTGCTAAGTTCCGCGATACGGTAGAAAACATTATTGGTGAGAAAATAGAAATACCCGCTAAACTCCGAGCATTTATGAAAGGCGAGAAGAAAACCATTTTGATGAACAAAGATTTCAGTTCGTTCAAAAGCTATCTACTCAAAGAATAATTACGATATACAGATGCCCTAAAAAATCTTCATTATTATTTTTAAAATGAACAGTATTATTTTAAAAGTCTTCCGTATTATTTTTTAAGTCATCAGTAATGGTTGAAAAACAGACCGAAGTTTCTGACAACCAAACCAAACAGACAACCCGAAGTTTTAATCGGTTCGCATATACGAATCAATCAAGACTTCGGGTTGTCTGTTGTTTATTCTGATTTTTACAGCAATCGAAGCCTCAACTTCTCAATCATGTCTACCGTCATACTTGAGAGGTTGTATTGCGGTTTCCATCCCCATTCTTCGCGTGCGCAAGTATCGTCCAAACAGTCAGGCCAACTATCGGCAATGCTCTGTTTGAGCAAGTCCACATCGTAGACCATTTCAAAAGAGGGAATGTGTTTCTTTATCTCTGCATAGATAGTTTCGGGCGCAAAGCTCATAGAAGCAATGTTGAATGCGTTTCGATGAATCAATTTTGTAGGATTGGCTTCCATCAAAGAGATGGCGGCATTTATTGCGTCGGGCATATACATCATATCCATCAGCGTACCTTCTCTGAGGGGACAAACAAATTTTTCGCCCTTCACGGCTGAATAAAAGATATCGACTGCATAGTCTGTTGTACCTCCTCCGGGAGCTGTCACATTGGATATAATTCCCGGGAAACGAACCGCACGAGTATCTACTCCGTACTTATTATAATAATATTCGCTTACTAGTTCGGTGGTAACTTTAGTCACTCCATACATTGTACGCGGACGTTGAATAGTATCTTGAGGAGTCATGTTGTGAGGAGTGCTCAATCCAAAAGAACCTATGGAGCTGGGGGTAAATACCGAGCAATTGTAGTTTCTAGCCACTTCGAGGATATTAAATAATCCGTCGATGCCTATGTGCCAAGCCAATTGTGGTTTAGATTCGGCGGTCACAGAAAGTAAAGCAGCAAGGTTGTAAATAGTATCTATCTGATACTTCTTCACCGTTTCGAGTATCATCTCCGGATGGGTAACGTCGACCATTGCCGATGGACCTGATTCTTTTAATATTCCTTGAGGTTCAGAGGACTGAATATATCCCGCAATTATATGTTGATTACCATAACGTCTACGCAACTCCATAGTAAGTTCCGAACCTATTTGTCCGGTGGCTCCAACTATCAAAACATTCTTCATACTGTTCTACTATTATTTCTTTCTAAACGGGTGCAAATATACACCTTTTCCTTTTATCTAAACTTATCAGTTCTTATTTATCGTGCGCAATCGTGTTACTTTATAGAAAATAACTATTTTTGCAGTATCATATACTTATAAGCTCAGATAATGGATTTACATAACAAAAAGATAGCAAATACTCTTTCTATCCCCGAAAAGCAGGTTGCAAATACGCTCTCTTTGCTCATCGAAGGAGCAAGCATTCCTTTTATCAGCAGATACCGAAAAGAAGTTACCGGAGGGCTGGACGAGGTGCAAATTGGTGATATAAAAGAACAATACGACAAGCTTTGCGAACTACAGAAGCGAAAAGAGACAGTGCTAAATACCATTGAAGAACAAGGTAAACTATCTACCGAGCTAAAGAAGCGCGTTGAATCGTGTTGGGATGCCACGGAATTAGAAGATATTTACCTGCCTTATAAGCCCAAACGAAAGACTAGAGCGGAAGTAGCAAGACAAAAAGGACTTGAACCGCTCGCCACTTTGATGATGATGCAAAGGGAACCGAATATTATGGCCCGAGCGAAAGCGTTTGTTAAGGGAGACGTTAAAGATGAAGAAGAGGCTTTGAAAGGAGCAAGAGACATCATCGCAGAACAAATTAACGAAGATGAACGGGCTCGTAATCAAGTGCGCAATCTCTTTAGTCGGCAGGCAACAATTACGGCTAAGCTAGTAAAAGGAAAAGAAGAGGAAGCTGTGAAGTATCGTGATTACTTCGATTTTAGCGAAGCTTTAAGAAAATGTTCTTCGCATCGTCTGTTGGCTATTCGCAGAGGAGAAGCAGAAGGTCTGCTCAAAGTAACTATCTCTCCCGACGATGACGAATGTACCGAGCGTTTAGAAAAATTGTTTGTACACAACAACAATGACTGTGGGCAACAAGTTTCGGAAGCTACCAAAGATTCTTATAAACGATTACTGAAGCCTTCTATCGAGACTGAGTTTGCTTCACTTTCCAAAGAGAAAGCGGACGAAGAAGCTATCCGAGTATTTGCCGAAAATCTTCGACAATTACTGCTAGCTGCTCCATTGGGACAAAAACGAGTATTAGGCGTAGACCCGGGTTATCGCACAGGATGCAAACTTGTTTGCTTAGATGCTCAAGGTAATATGTTACATAACGAGACTATCTATCCTCATCCACCTCAAGAAGAAAAGACTTTATCAGCCCAAAAGGTCAACAAGTTAGTGGAAGCTTACGACATACAAGCTATTGCCATAGGCAATGGAACGGCAAGCCGTGAAACAGAAGCTTTCATCACTTCGTTACGTTACGACCGTGAGGTGCAAGTTTTTGTAGTAAGCGAGAATGGAGCATCTATCTATTCGGCTTCCAAAACGGCTAGGGATGAATTTCCCGATTACGACGTCACTGTTAGAGGAGCCATCTCTATTGGGAGAAGATTAATGGACCCACTTGCCGAATTGGTAAAGATAGATCCAAAGTCTATTGGCGTAGGACAATATCAACACGATGTAGACCAAAACAAATTGAAGACTTCGCTCGACCGCACAGTAGAGAACTGTGTGAACTTAGTGGGAGTAAACTTAAATACAGCAAGCCAACATCTGCTAACTTATATTTCCGGCTTAGGTCCGCAGTTGGCAATGAATATAGTGAGCTATCGAGCCGAGAACGGTGCTTTCGGTGCAAGAAAGCAATTAATGAAAGTGCCTCGTATGGGAGCAAAAGCTTACGAACAATGCGCCGGTTTCCTTCGCATTCCACAAGCTGCTAATCCATTAGACAATACGGCAGTACATCCCGAAAGCTATTGTATCGTAGAGCAAATGGCAAAAGATTTGAATTGTACGGTAAGTGAACTTATCGGCAACAAGGAACTCCGTCTAAAGATTAAGGTAGATAAATATCTCTCCCCCACCGTAGGTATGCCTACTTTGAACGACATCATGCAAGAATTAGACAAGCCGGGAAGAGATCCTCGAAAGACAATCAAACCGTTTGAATTTGATAGAAGCGTAAAGACTATCAATGATTTACAAGAAGGGATGACGCTACCGGGAGTGGTGACCAACATTACCAATTTCGGTTGTTTTGTAGATGTAGGCATCAAAGAAAATGGATTGGTGCACATCTCGCAATTAGCCGACAAGTTTGTTTCCGACCCAACTACTGTAGTCTCCATTCATCAATATGTGATGGTGCAAGTGCAAAGCGTAGACCGGGAACGAAAAAGAGTACAATTAACCATGAAAGGAATAGAACAAAATAACTAAAACCCATCCACAAATCGCTTTTGTTCGATTGATAGATGGGTTGTAAGTTAAACTACAAATTTCTTACTTCATAAACGAACTACTGAATAGTCATAGATTATCAATCGGCATTGAATTTTGTGCAGGAGTACAAACAACTTTTGGTTTGTTCTTCAACATATGTTTAGCCGAGCGGTAACCTAAAGCATCGTATCTGCGCATCATCGATTGCATACGTTGCCAAAAATCAGGATAATCTTTTCGGTTCAATGCCCAACCCACTTCACTAATGGCTGCTAAACGAGGAAGAATCATATATTCTGCATGATCAAAAGTAGCAATGTATTCAGTCCATAAATTACCTTGTACTCCAACTATGTACTTGCATTCTTCTGCGTTCAAATCTTGATAAGGATTAAGTTCATATACCTTTTCTATCGGTAAATTACCACCAATACCTAGAGGCTCGTTTTTTAAATCTCCCGTTTGATAATAATCTAAATAACAATAAGTATTAGGAGCCATAATAACATGATTGCCTCTCTTAGCAGCCTCTATACCTCCCTTACTTCCACGCCATGACATTACAGTAGCTGTCTTAGATAATCCACCTTCAAGTATTTCATCCCAACCAATAATCTTACGTCCTTTAGAATTAACAAACTTCTCTACACGTAATACCAAATAACTTTGTAATTCTAGTTCATTCTTTAAGCCCTCGTCTTTAATACGTTTTTGACATAATGGACATTTTTCCCATTCACCCTTTGGACATTCATCACCTCCAATATGAATATATTCAGAAGGGAATAAATTCATTACTTCAGTCAGCACATCTTCTATAAATTGGAAAGTTGTTTCTTTCCCCGGACAATAGACTTCTTCCGAAACGCCCCAAGTCTCTCTCAACTTATAGTTTTTGCCTACACAACCCAAATAAGGGTACGAAGTAAGAGCAGCCACTCCATGTCCCGGCATCTCTATTTCAGGAATAATGGTAATGAACTTATCAGAAGCATACTTTACAATTTCTTTGATTTGCTTTTGAGTATAAAAACCTCCATAAGGAGTATTGTCATATCCTGCTTTCTCGTCGCTATAATTTCCTACTTTAGTTTGATTTCTTATTGAACCTACTTCGGTCAATTTAGGATATTTCTTAATTTCTATTCTCCAACCTTGATCATCGGTTAGATGCCAATGAAAAGTATTCATCTTATGCAGAGACAAAATGTCGATATACTTTTTCACTTCAGCAACCGTGAAAAAGTGACGACATACATCAAGCATTCCACCTCTATAAGTAAAGTTAGGTTTATCCTTGATAATAACAGCAGGAATTATTATGGATTTTATCTTTGCTCCCTTTTCAATAGACACCGGGAGTAACTGACGCAAAGTTTGGAAAGCATAAAAAACCGCTTTAGGGCTTCCACCTTCTATGGTGATTTGTTTATTATCCACAGCCAACGTGTATTCTTCATCTCCCAACAAAGAGTTTACATTCACATTGATTGCATTAGATTTGAGGTTCTTGCTCTCTCCTACTTTCAAGCCTTTACTAAAGGTCTTCTTCAGTAAATCATTGAAGAAGTCGACCGAAAGTTTCAGTTTGGTATCTGTAGAAAGTAAATTGATAGATGTCTTAGCCGACAATGCAAAAGCTCCTTCTTGAACAGCGACAGATAGAGGTTTAGGAATAATATTTATATTTTCAACCGCAACGACGTTTGAAGAAAAAAGTAAAAAAGCACTTAATAAAAAGTGACCGGCAAAATGTTTCATAATTGTTTAAATTAAAGGCTATTAAATATGTGTACAAATATAAGCCTTTTTTAAAATACCATGGATTCTATTATATAAAATTAAGAAGTAAATAGTATTTTCAATACTTCTATAAATGGAGAAATACGCTAATGCAACTTTAGGAAAGAAAAGCATTTGAAGCATGAAAAGTACTATTAATTAATAAAAAAAATGCGCACCGTTGTATTCGGCACGCATTTTTTATTAATTAATAGTACTACATTTATTTCTTTGTAAGGACAGTAATTTCGCCATCTGCATCCGGCTTTGATGTCATTTTATTTCCCGAAACAGTCATGTATTCTTTCTCTCCAGCTAATGTTAAAACGGCATTTGGATACTCGTACGTATAAGAACCTGTGGATTCTGTTCTGGTTATTTCGTCTTTCTCGATTTTTCCATTCATATTATTATCATTTTCATCGTACACTTTCATAAGGAAATCCGTTTTTCCGAAATTTATGGTAAGAATAGTTGTTTCTATCCCATGTTTTTCTACAGTTTCCCATACAGTACCTTTTAAACTCTTTGATAAATCTTCGTCATCATCTGAGCATCCAACTAAAAACATTGGCAATACTGCCAATAAAAATAAAATCTTTTTCATAATATTATATTTTTAAGTTAATCCCGCAAAGATATTAATAAATGTGAACTATACAACTTTTTTTAACAAATAAATGTATTTATGGCGTATTCCTTTGAATTATCTATTAACAAATTTATATCACAGATTAAAGTTTCATATTTACAATTGCTTTGAATACAACCATATTACAGCTCAATACAGAGTTTAAATTTATTTGACTTAAACATTCATTATAATAAGATGAATAAATAAGTAAAACCAGTATTATTTTAGGAAGTAATGAAAGTAAAGTAATAAAAAGAGGAAGAAAATAAAGACTTATTGTAGCGCCTACGAGAATCGAACTCGTATTTCAGCCGTGAGAGGGCCGCGTCCTAACCATTAGACGAAAGCGCCATTATTTTCGAATGCAAAGGTAGATAATATTTTGAATATTCAAAGATTATCTACCTGTTTTTTTAGTGAATATAGCTATTCTGTTTCTTTGCTAAGCTGTTCTGTCGGCTTTTGCTTTATTAGCATTTTTTTAAAAGCGGAAGGATAAGTTGTTTCAAACGTCAACAGTTCTCCACTTACCGGATGATAAAAGCTTAATTTAAATGCGTGCAAACCTAATCGTCCAATAGGATCATCTCCATTACCGTATTTTATATCACCTACAACCGGATGTTGAAGGTCTTGCATGTGTACACGAATTTGGTTTTTCTTTCCGGTTTCTAATTCTAGCTCTACCAAGGAATAACCATTAGCACGTTTGATAGTTTTATAGTGTGTAATAGCTTTTTCTCCCCCATTATTGCTCATGCTGGAATAAGTAACAAATACCTTATTGTCTTTGAGCCAAGAAGTAATAGTTCCATTATCTTTTTCTATTTCACCGGAAATCAAGGCTACATAACGACGTTCTTTTACTATTTCATCCCAATAATCTTGCAGGGTAAACTTCGTCTTTTCATCTTTAGCGAATATCATCAAGCCGGAAGTATCTTTATCTAAACGATGAACAACATAAACTCGATGTTGTTTGCCCGAGCGTTGTACATATTCGTTCAATATAGTATGGGCAGTACGTTCTTTTTGGCTATCTGTTCCTATAGAAAGAAGCCCTTCCCTCTTCTCTACTACTAATAGGTAAGCATCCTCATAAACCAACTTAATTAATGAGCTGTGAAATTCTTTTCTACCTTTGTCCTTGCTTATCTGCACTTTCATGCCGGGTTTAAGAAGAGCATTGTATTGGGTAGTAATCTTGTTGTCTACAAATACTTGACGCTTTGTTAACAGCGACTTAGCAGTGGTACGACTTATGCCTGCCATCTTTTCCATAAGAAAAGTCATCAGTTCGGCAGGTTGAGTTACATTAAATACGGTAAACTGTGCTTTAGCGCGAGCAACACGTCTTGCGGCTTTATCACTTTTTTCTTCTTTATCTCTTTTCTTCTGAGCCATAGTTTATCTTTTTTCGAGCAACACCACATTCTCAACATGATGAGTATGCGGGAACATATCCACCGGTTGAACGGCTGTTAGTTTATATTTAATATCCAACAAAGCTAAATCCCGAGCTTGAGTAGCCGGATTGCAACTAACATACACAATACGTTTTGGTTCCGCAAAAAGAATTACGTCAATTACATCTTGATGCATTCCCGCACGAGGAGGATCGGTAATTACCACGTCCGGTCTGCCATATTGATTAATAAAGTCTTGCGTCAACATATCTTTCATATCGCCGGCAAAGAACAAAGTATTCTTGATGCCGTTTATCTCTGCATTTACTTTTGCGTCTTCGATTGCCTCAGGCACGTATTCAATGCCAATTACTTGACGAGCTTTTTTAGAAACGAAGTTTGCTATCGTTCCCGTTCCCGTGTAAAGGTCGTAAACCAACTCTTTTCCGGTAAGTCCCGCAAAGTTGCGAGCTATTTTATATAGGTTATAAGCTTGTTCGGAATTAGTTTGATAGAACGACTTCGGGCCTATCTTAAATTTAAGTCCCTCCATTTCCTCGAACATATAATCTTTGCCTTTAAACAAGCATACGTCGAGGTCTGTAATTGTATCGTTACATTTATTATTAATAATGTACAGAAGTGAACTTATTTGAGGAAACTTATCTGCCACATAACTTAACAATTCTTTAGTTAGCCTCAATTCTTCATCTGTCTCTATTTTACAAACAAGAATAACCATTAATTCTCCTGTCGAAGAAGTGCGCACTACCATATTACGAAG
Source organism: Bacteroidaceae bacterium (assembly GCA_036655555.1). Lineage (GTDB taxonomy): Bacteria > Bacteroidota > Bacteroidia > Bacteroidales > Bacteroidaceae > Bacteroides. The sequence continues at coordinate 36,429 of JAVVPX010000005.1, forward strand.
CATTCCTTCTTGCGAACGAAGATTGAAAAAAGAATAATTATGTTCGTAAGCGTAATCTCGGACTGCATTTCTTATCTGATTAGAGATATCGTCTTGCAACCAACATTTATCTATTGCCAACACCTTATCAAAAGCTCCCGGAATATGAAATCCAACCGCATTCATTTGTTCGTAAACTACATCTTGGGCTACTTCTTCTTCAGTCAACCATCGTTTGTTGGAAAAAGTAAACTCTAATTTATTACGGTAAAAAGTAGTTTTAGCAGAACCAAGAATAGGAGAAACCTCCGGCATCTCTATTTTGCCAATGCGGGTCAAATTGTCCACCACTTGCTTCTGTTTATACTTAATCTGTTCCTCATAAGGCAAACATTGCCATTTACACCCTCCGCAGATTCCATAATGTTCGCAGAAAGGAACTGCCCTCACGGAAGAATATTCGTGAAACTTCACGGCTACAGCCTCAGCATAATGATGCTTTTTCTTTTTTAATTGTAAATCTACTACATCACCCGGCACCACATACGGCACAAAGATTACTAAGTCGTCTACTTTAGCCAAAGCTTTGCCTTCGGCTGCTACATCTGTTATTGTTACCTTCTCTAATAATGGAAGTTCTTTTCTTTTACGCACCACTTTTCTTAATCTAGTTTATTCTTCCGCAAAAGTAAGTATTTTACTCGGGTTTTATTATAATAGTCCATTAAAAAGCAATATTAGAACCAATTATTTGGAAGAACATTCTTTTTATCATATCTTTGCAGTCAAATTTTCTACCTAGATAATGAAAATTAAGGAAATAGTATGCGCCCTTGAAAGGTTCGCACCTCTGCCTTTGCAAGATGGATTTGATAATGCCGGATTGCAAGTTGGATTGACAGAAGTGGAAGCAACAGGGGCTTTGTTGTGTCTTGACGTTACCGAAGCAATACTTGATGAAGCAATTGCGTTGGGGTACAATCTTATTGTTTCGCACCATCCACTCATTTTCAAAGGATATAAATCGATAACCGGAAAAGACTATGTAGAACGTTGCATCATCAAAGCTATCAAAAACGAGCTCGTTATTTACGCTGCTCACACCAATTTAGATAATGCACAAGGAGGAGTAAATTATAAAATTGCCGAAAAAATTGGCTTAAAGAATGTACGAATACTTGAGCCTAAAGAAAACAGTTTACTAAAACTCGTAACTTTTGTACCCATTGCCCAAGCAAATAAAGTGCGTGAAGCATTATTTGACGCAGGTTGTGGAAGCATAGGAAATTATAATTCGTGCAGTTATAATATAGAAGGAGAAGGAACTTTCCGTGCCGGTGAGGGCACACATCCTTTTTGCGGAACTATCAATGAACTGCATACAGAAAAAGAAGTTCGAATAGAAACTATACTTCCTGCTTATTGTCAAGCTACCGTAACAAAAGTTTTACTTTCCTCCCACCCTTACGAAGAACCGGCTTACGACTTTTACCCATTAAAGAACTCATGGTTGCAAACAGGCGCAGGTATCATAGGAGAATTAGAAGATTATGAAACAGAGCTTGACTTTTTAAAACGTATAAAGAAAACCTTCGATGTGGGTTGCTTAAAGCATAATAAACTCACCGGTAAACTAATTAGCAAAGTTGCGTTGTGCGGAGGAGCGGGAGCATTCCTTTTACCTCAAGCTATAAATAACGAAGCAGACGCATTCATTACCGGAGAGATACGCTATCACGATTATTTCGGGCACGAAGGAGAACTATTAATGGTCGAAATAGGACATTACGAAAGCGAACAATATACAAAAGAAATTTTTTATTCTATAATACGGGATTGTTTTCCGCAATTACCACTCGAATTGAGTAAGGTAAACACTAATCCCATTAAATATTTGTAACAATATGGCTAAAGAAACAAAGAGTAGCGAACCGAAAGAGTTGACAATTGAACAAAAGCTTAAAGCTTTATATCAACTTCAAACAATGGTTTCTGAGATTGATAAGATAAAAACATTAAGAGGAGAACTTCCTTTGGAAGTACAAGACCTCGAAGATGAAGTTGCCGGACTTAGCACTCGTATAGAGAAAATCAGAGCAGATATAGCTGAACAAAAAGCGTCTATAGCCTCAAAGAAGATTGAAATTGAAACAGCAAGAGCCTCTGTAGAAAAGTATAAAGTTCAACAAGAAAACGTAAGAAACAATCGTGAGTTCGACTTCCTTACCAAAGAAATAGAATTTCAGACATTAGAGATTGAGTTGTGCGACAAGAGAATCAAAGAATTTGCAGAAGACGAAGCTGCAAAATCAGCAGATGTAGAAAAGAGTGCAACAGAATTGGACGAAAGGAAGAAAGACCTTGAACATAAGAAGAATGAATTGGACGAGATTATTGCAGAAACAAAACAAGAAGAAGAAAAGTTGAGAGACAAAGCTAAAGTTCTCGAAACAACTATCGAACCTCGTTTGCTTCAAGCATTCAAACGTATCCGCAAAAACTCACGCAACGGTTTAGGTATCGTTTACGTACAACGTGATGCTTGCGGTGGTTGTTTCAATAAAATTCCACCTCAGAGACAAATGGATATTCGTATGCGTAAAAAGATTATCGTTTGCGAATATTGTGGACGTATAATGATTGACCCGGAACTAGCCGGAGTAGAAATAGAACAACCCGTAGAAGGTAAAAAATAACAAAAATAAGGTGCGCCAAGAATAATCTAATGGCGCACCTTATTTTTGTTATCATATCTACAAAGAATCATAATTAGGGATATCCGATAAAAAGAGATAACTTTGATTTTTATAGTCCATTTTACAACAATAGTGATCGATACCATTACTCACTATAAGGTAATCTACTTTTAGCACAAGATTATAGTCGCTTATTTGAGAAAATACCTTTTGAGATATTTCAATATGGGGAGCTTTATATTCAATTATCATCTTAGGAGACAAGTTCCTTTGATAAAGCACCGTATCGCAACGCTTTTTCATCCCATTCAAATTCAACAAGACCTCGTTCGCCATTAAGCTCGAAGGGTAACCTTTATGAGCAATAAGAAAGTGAATAAAGTGTTGACGTACCCACTCTTCGGGAGTAAGAGCGACGTAACGCCTCCTTATTACGTCGAAAATAACATCTTTTCCATCCTTGGTTGTTATTTTTGTATCGTATTTAGGTAAGTTTAATGATAACATTTATTAAATTTGCATTTCAATATAGTAGCGATCTATTTAAATCGTCACAAAGTTAATTGAAATAAAATGAAAACAAAGGAAGAGATAGTAGCAAATTGGCTCCCTCGTTACACAAAACGTAACTTAGAAGATTTTGGAGAATACATCTTGTTGACCAACTTCAACAAGTATGTGGAAATATTTGCAGAGCAATTTAATGTCCCTATTTTAGGACGCGATGCAAATATGATTTCTGCTACGGCAGAAGGCATCACTATTATTAATTTCGGCATGGGTAGTCCGAACGCGGCTATTATTATGGATTTATTAGGTGCTATCCATCCTAAAGCCTGTCTCTTCTTAGGTAAATGCGGTGGTATTGACAAGAAGAATCAGTTAGGTGACTTAATTTTGCCTATCGCAGCCATTCGCGGAGAAGGAACTTCCAACGATTACTTCCCGCCCGAAGTACCTGCTCTTCCTGCTTTTATGTTGCAACGTGCCGTATCTTCATCTATTAGAGATTATGCTCGCGATTATTGGACAGGCACAGTTTACACTACCAATAGAAGAATATGGGAACACGACAATGAGTTCAAAGAATATTTAAAGAAGACTCGTGCCATGGCGGTAGATATGGAAACAGCAACACTCTTTAGTACGGGCTTTGCCAATCATATTCCTACCGGAGCATTGCTTTTAGTATCCGACCAACCGATGCTTCCCGAAGGAGTAAAGACCGACAAGAGCGATACAATGATTACTCAAAACTACGTAAGAGAACATGTAGAAATAGGTATCGCTTCGTTGCGTATGATTATTGATGAAAAGAAAACTGTTAAACATTTGAAGTTCGACTTCTAATCCCTTTCAAATGGCAAAAAAGGAATTGACATACGATGACATTTTTAAAGAACTAAAAGAGAAACAGTATAAACCCATTTATTATTTGATGGGCGAAGAGGCTTATTATATTGATTTAATAGCCGATTATATTGCTCAAAATGTATTAACAGATACAGAAAAAGAGTTTAATCAGACTATTATATACGGAGCAGATGTAGATGATGTAGCAACAGTGATAAGCGCTGCTAGACGTTACCCCATGATGTCGGAATATCAAGTAGTCATCGTAAAAGAAGCTCAATCCATTCAAAACATAGAAGAACTATCTTATTATCTGCAAAAGCCTTTGTTGTCGACTATTCTAGTTATTTGCCATAAACATGGAACTTTGGATAGACGCAAGAAGCTAGCTGCCGAAATAGAGAAATTAGGGGTACTCTTTGAGTCTAAGAATATAAAAGATACTCAACTCCCTGCCTTTATTACCGGATATATGAAGCGCAAAGGAATAGATGTGGAACCTAAGTCGGCTATCATGTTGGCAGACTACATAGGTTCGGATCTTAATCGGTTAATTAGTGAATTAAACAAATTAATCATCACTCTTCCCCAAGGACAAAAACGAATAACACCGGACTCGATAGAAAAGAATATCGGCATCAGCAAAGACTACAACAACTTTGAGCTGCGAAGCGCATTGGTAGAAAAAGATGTGCTTAAAGCAAATCAGATTATTAAGTACTTTGAAGAAAATCCCAAAACAAACCCTATACAAGTCACACTTTCTCTTCTCTTCAGCTTTTATGCTAATTTAATGTTAGCCTATTACGCTCCGGATAAGTCAGAACAAGGTATTGCTTCTCAATTAGGATTAAAGTCTCCGTGGCACTCGCGCGACTATATGGTAGCCATGCGCAAATATAGTGGGATGAAAGTAATGGAAATTATAGGAGAAATTAGGTACACCGATGCTAAATCCAAAGGAGTTGGAAACTACTCTTTAGGTAATGGTGATTTGCTTCGTGAACTAATCTTTAAAATATTACACTAATAAATAATCAACATTGCATTCGCTTTTGTGTTTATTTAGTGTATTTGATTGAGTAACAAATAATGAGAAAAGTTTTGAAATGGACAGGCATTGTAGCGTTAAGTCCTATTGTGCTTTTTGTTCTTTTATTCATCTTACTATATATTCCTCCTATCCAACATTTTTTGCGAGAGAAGGCGACCGATTATGCTTCGGAAGCTACAGGCATGAAGATTGGAATAGAAAGAATTAGTCTCTCGTTTCCACTCGATTTGGTTATAAAAGGAGTAAAAGTCGTATCCAAAGAGAATACCTTGCTTTCGGTAAAAAGACTTTCGGTGAAAGTTCAGTTATTGCCCCTATTACAAAAAAGAGTGGAGGTAGATGGCGTAACACTATCCGAAGCATTCGTTAATTCGGCTAACTTGATAAAAGGGATGAGGGTTAGCGGTTTTTTGGGTAATCTGTTCATTGAATCGCATGGAGTCGATTTAGCCACAGACGAAGCTATCATCGACAAACTTAATATCCGTAACAGTCACCTAAAGCTTATATTAAACGACACAACTACTACGCCCGAAGATACCACTTCCACGCCTATTAATTGGAAAATTGGTTTACGCACCCTCTCGTTGCAAAACATATCTTTAGCCATGCAACTTCCACAAGATAGCTTGCATCTCTCTGCTAAAATTGCTTACGCTACATTAAGCGACGGACATATAGATTTAAAAGAGCAAGCTTATCGGTTGGCAAACCTAAGTATCAAAAATTCTTCAGTAAGGTATGATATGGGATATAATCCGCCTATAAACGGATTTGATCCTTCACATTTAGCACTTAAGAAGATTAATATAGGCATTGATTCCTTGAAATATCACGGGGATAATATGAATGCTATTATTCGAGAACTGTCGTTTACGGAACGTTCCGGGTTAGATGTAATTTCGTTGAAAGGAAACCTTTACTCGGATAGTACTTCTATTCACATACCTGACCTTAAGCTAAAAACGCTTTATTCCTACATTAATATTTCTGCTTTGATAGATTGGAACGCCATTAGCCAACCAAGCACAGGTATAATCAATGCTCTTTTAAGTGCTGATATAGGCAAACAAGACGTTATGATAATTACCGGAGGAATATCTTCGGAGTTTGCTCGCGAATACCCTTTCCGTCCTTTAGTAATAAGAGCCGAAGTTGAAGGTAACCTGCAAGAATTACGTCTCAAAGAACTAAGAGGAGAACTTCCCGGTGCTTTTGTGTTGACTGCTAAAGGCAAAATCGAAGACTTACAAGATAGTTTGTTGCGTTCTGCAAACATCGAAGCAAATTTAGATACTAAAAATCTCAACTTCGTGACTTCATTGATGGATGCTTCGCAAAGAAAATTATATACTATTCCGCAAGACATGAATCTACGAGCTAAAGCTTCAATGAAAGGCACTCTATATGAAACCGAAGTGGTGTTTACCGAAAAAGGAGGAAAAATAGAGCTTACCGGAGAATACAATGGTAAGAATGAAATCTACACCGCCGACCTAAGCATCGACAGTCTGCAACTTCACGACTTCATGCCGCAAGATTCTCTCTACTCATTGACGGCTTCGCTTGCTGTTGACGGAAAGGGGCTTGACTTTCTTTCTCCTTCAACTCATTTAAACGCGAACGCCGCCGTACACGATTTTCATTATGGTATGTACGATTTATCAGGGATACAATTAGATGCCGCTTTGTCTAAGTCTGCCGCTTTACTCACTTTTAACAGTAACAACAAACTATTCTCTCTTCAAGCTCGCTTGAACGCATTGCTAAACAAACGCAAAGGAGAAGCTAATTTGGAGATTAACCTCTCTCGATTGGACTTTCAAGAACTTCGTATCACAGACAAACCTTTTGCCACTTCCCTACTCTTTTCTCTGAACGCAAAGACTGATTGGAAAAAAGCTGTCAGCTTTACGGGCAATATAAGGGATATCAAGTTTATCACTCAAAAGAAGATTTTTACTCCAAAAAATGTAGATTTCAATGCTGCCACCGACAAAGACTCCACCTTTGCATACTTACAGGCAGGAGACTTAAAGCTTGCATTTAAATCTAAAGAAGGGATAGAACGTTTACTACAAGAAACTAGCTCATTTGGTGAAGACTTAATGTCGCAACTCAAAGAACGCAGAATAGACCAAAATGAACTCAAGCAACGATTACCGGGAGTACGTCTTCGTCTCACGGCGGGTAGAAATAATCCATTGAGTAACTATCTAGCCATGTCGAACATCTCCTTTAAAGAGCTTTTGATTGATTTAAGCACCACCACCGGAAAAGGATTGAGCGGCGACGCGCATATTTACTCTATGGGATTAGATAGTTTACAATTGGATGTGATACGTTTAGAAATCAGTCAAGATACCACAGGAGTGAAGTTTTCGGGCAACCTAGCAAACAATCCGGGCAATAAGCAAGTAGTATTTGAATCGTGGATAGAGGGAGGCATTACCGAACATGGAGGAGAACTAATGTTCACTTACCTAGACGATAAAGGAGAGACGGGCGTGCTTTTGGGATTACGTGCCGCACTTCGTCCCAACGGAGTTGCTTTTCGTTTCTTTCCCGAGAATCCTACAATCGTCTTTCGACCTTTTCACCTTAACAAAGATAATTATATATTCATAGGCAACGATAATCGTGTTTCGGCAAACTTAGAAATGTTGGACGATAAAGGTACGGGGCTAAAGCTTTATTCGCTGCCCGACACCACGGCTTTACAGGATATAGGTGTGGAGCTTAGAAGAATAGAACTTGCGGACGTAGGCGAAGTTATTCCTTACTTACCAAATATTACAGGCTTGCTCTCTGCCGAAATACACTACACGCAAACAAAGACTTCACTTCAAGTAGCTACGGAAGTACGAGTAGACAGCCTAACGTACGAGAAAGAAAAGATAGGGAATATGTTGTTGGAAGCCGTCTATCTGCCCGGTAACGGAGACGACCATCACTTAGATGCTCATCTTAGTCATAATGGGACGGAAATAGTCAGCGCCGGAGGTATTTATCATACTTCGGGAGAAGGACTGTTAGATGCTAACGCTACCTTAGAACATTTTCCTTTAAGCATAGCCAATGCGTTTGTTCCCGATCACATGGCAAAACTATCAGGCGATATGGATGGAGAAATGACCGTCGTCGGTAAATTATCTCATCCCAAGATAGACGGACAATTGATATTGGACGACGTAGCGGTCTATGTGCCACAAGCAGGCGCTAGGTTCCGTTTCGACAACAGACCTTTGCGAGTGGAGAATAATAAGTTAGCATTCGATCATTTCAGTATCTTTACCAAAGGGACAAACCCTTTCACAATAGATGGGGAAGTAGATTTCTCGAATTTAGATGCCATGACGGCTGATTTAAAGATGAATGCGGTAAACTATGAGCTATTAAATGCTCCGCGTACCAAAGAATCATTGATATATGGGAAAGTTTTTGTAAACTTCAACTCTACCGTACGCGGACCATTAGATGCGCTCGTAATGCGGGGGGACGTGAGTTTACAAGGAAACACCAACGTTACTTATGTGCTCAAAGACTCTCCATTAACAGTACAAGATAGATTGGGCGACTTGGTGACATTCGTAAATTTCAACGATACTACCAAAGCAACTCAAGAGCAACCTAAGATAGTAGCATTAGGAGGCATGGATATGCTTATGACGGTGCATATTGATCCGGCGG